>WFZC01000146.1 GCA_015489765.1 Desulfobulbaceae bacterium | reverse complement strand
CCAGTGAGGTTGTGGTGCCGCCGGCAGGGTATCTCGCGGCCCGGGGCGAGATGTCCCTGACCCTGGTTATCCTGGCGGCAACAGGCGGCAGTCTTTTGGGAGCGCTGTTCAACTACTGGCTGGCGGTTTTGTGGGGGCGACCGTTTTTTGAAAAGTATGGTTGTTATGTCTTTGTCAGTAAGGAGAGCCTGGACAAGGCAGACCGTTTCTTTGCCGAGCATGGTCATATCTCCACCTTTATCGGCCGGCTGCTTCCCGGAATCAGGCAATATATCAGCCTGCCCGCCGGCATCACCCGGATGAACCTGCCCTTGTTTGCCGCCTTTACCGGGCTGGGTGCCGGTTTGTGGGTCATTGTTCTGGCCCTGGTCGGATACTATATCGGCAATAACCAGGAGCTGGTGCAGCACTACCTGCATCAGATTCTGGTTGGTATCGGGCTCTTTGCCGTTGTGCTGGTGACAGGCTATGTTTTCCTGAAAAGGCGCGCGCAACGGGAGGGATAAGGATGCAGACGGCGGGACTGGCCCTCGGCGGCGGCGCGGCAAGGGGATGGGCGCATATCGGTGTTGTTCGGGCCCTGGCCGAAAAGAATATCCGGATCACCCATATTGCCGGCACCAGTATCGGCGCCTTTGTCGGCGCCTTTGTCGCCACCGGCACACTCGCAGTTCTTGAACGGGAGCTGCAGGTCTTTGACTGGAAACATGGACTCAGTTATTTCGCCTCGGTACCCTCAAAAGCAGGAATGCTCAACGGACGGAAAATTTCCGAATTTCTTGAACGCCATCTCGGCGCCGGCAGGCTGGAGGAAACCTCCATTCCGCTGTCAACCGTTGCCGTTGATCTGCGCTCCGGTCGTGAAGTAACCTTTTCCACTGGCAATATCATTGAGGCCGTGCGGGCCAGCATTGCCGTGCCGGGAATCTTTACGCCGGTAAAAAAGGAGGAGATGTTTCTGGCCGACGGCGGACTCGTCAACCCGGTGCCGGTGAGCACGGTCCGACGCATGGGGGCTAAGCGGGTGATCGCCGTTGACTTGAACAGGGTTTCCATAGCCGAGGATGCCTCGATGCTCAAGGATAATGATCCCAACCTGCTTGATATAATAGGAGCCTCGGCCAATATCATTCAGGCCGGTCTGACCAGGAGCAGGCTGGCCGTTGATCCACCGGATGTCCTCATCCGTCCGCCCCTGGCCCATATTACCTTTGTCGATTTCAACAGGGGAAAGGAATGCATTGAGCTAGGGTACACAGCTGCCATGGAAAGCCTTGCCCGGCATGGCATTTGAATGAGCGCTTTTCTTCCGTCAAACTCACCTGGACATATGTTGCCGACAATCTGATCGCAACGACACAATGCAGCCCTCCCGCGCAAAGGTACCGATCCATGCATGAGCTGCTTCTTCATCTGATCACCTGGATTGCCGACCATCCGAACCTGGCCGGGTTGATTATTTTTTTCTCCTCTTTTGCCGAATCCCTGGCCTTTGTCGGCCTGATCATGCCGGGGACGGTACTGATGTTGGCCGCCGGGGCCCTGATTGCCCAGGGCGCTCTTTCCTTTGTGCCGACCATGGCCTGGGCAGTTTGCGGGGCGGTGCTTGCCGATGGCCTTAGCTTCTGGCTCGGGCGTTATTTCAGTGACAGAATACGCAGTTTTCCGCTTTTTCTCCGTTTTCCAGGCATGCTTGTCCGTGGGGAGAGATTTTTTCGACGTCATGGAGGCAAATCCGTGTTTTTTGGCCGTTTCGTCGGTCCGATCCGACCGGTTATCCCCCTTGTCGCCGGTATGATGGGCATGGGGCCGGGCCGTTTTTCCATCTATAATGTTCTTTCCGCCCTTGTCTGGGCCCCGGCCTATCTTCTGCCCGGTATGGCCTTTGGCGCTTCGCTGGCGTTGGCCGGAGAGGTGGCCGGCCGCCTGGCGCTTTTGCTTTCTATTTTGGGCGTCTTACTCTGGGTTGCCTTCAGCCTCTTTCATAAATTGTTTCGCTTTTGTTCTTCTCGTTGGGCCGGATGGGAACAGAGGTTTGTATCTTTTACCGACAATTCCCACCTCCTGCGCCAATGGCTGGGCGCTCTCTTGGACAAAAAGGCCCCGCTGTCCCGGACCCTGCTGGTCCTGTCTCTGTTGTTTATCGGCGCCTGCCTGCTCTTTTTCGGTATCACCGAGGATGTGGTGACCGGTGATCCCCTTGTTCGGGCCGGTACCTCCCTGTATCATCTGCTGCAGGGGCTTCGTACCCCCTGGGGAGATGTGATCATGGTGGCCATCACTATGACCGGGGATGCGGCGGTGACCATACCCCTGACTATAACAGTCCTGGTTCGTCTTCTTGTCTGTGGAAAACGTTTTGCTGCCCTGGTCTTTGCCATAACCATTGCCGGCGGCTTTGCCCTTGTTATCCTGATCAAGGAGGCGGTCCGGCTACCGCGGCCGGTTGACATATATGGCGGCGCTGTCCATTGGGCCTTTCCCTCCAGCCATGCAACCACGTCCCTTGTCATCTATGGCTTTCTGGCCCTGCTCTGCAGTCGTGAGGTTACGGCCAGAATCCGCTGGCTTCCCTTTGCTCTTTCGTTGTTTCTTGTCCTTGCTATAGGGTTTTCCCGGCTGTATCTCGGCGCCCATTGGCTTGCCGATGTGGTGGGCGGGTTCAGCCTGGGAACGGCCTGGCTGATCGTCATGACCGTAGTCTTCCTGCATGGCGACAGACACATTGCCTGTTCCGGATTGTTTCGATTCTCTTTCCTGGTCTTTCTGCTGTTGGTCAGCTTCCACTGGGCCACCGGTTTTCATGACAACCGGATTCGGTACGGGCAGCGCTATCCCCAGGTTCGGATGACGACAAAGCAGTGGCTCCGGTCCGGATGGCAGGATTTGCCGATATATCGTTTTGATCTGGGCGGGGAAGATGAGCAACCGATCAACCTGCAGTATGGAGGCAATCTCACGGACATGGAAAAGACTTTGCAACGCGCGGGCTGGCGCCGGCCGCTTCCCCTGACCCCGACGACGGTTCTGCACTGGCTGATACCAAAATCCCGCTGGAACAGCCTGCCGGTGTTGCCGCAGTTCCATGACGGTCGTAATGAGGCGCTGCTGCTTGTTCACAGCCTGCCACATGCACAGGCAACCAATGAATTTCTCGCCCTCCGTTTCTGGCCGGCTGATGTGCTGCTTGATAATTCCATTCCCCTCTGGATCGGCACGCTTACCAGAATGAGAGTGCGCCACTATCTTGGCCTGCTGGTCCTGCCGAGAACAGAGGGGCCTGTGGCGCCCGATCTGCTTTGCAAGGACCTGTCTGCGATACCAAGGGTGTTGAAAAGGACAGCGGCGACAACCGTACTGCTCATTATGATGCAGAAAGAGCCGAACTCTGATCACTGACAGGATGTGCAGGTAGAAATTCTTCTTATTTCACCTGATGGAGAGATAAAGCAGTCCGGTCCGGATGATTGGTCAAAGATGAAAATGGGTGTCGGACTATTGACTGTTGTTGTGCTGTAACGACAGTCTTTCCGTTTTTTTGAAATGATAGTTGGGCAATATATTGATAATATGATGGTGTCGTAAAAATTTCGATCTACTGCGTCGTGTGTCCTGTGGCGATTCGTGGGCATACTACATGTATAGTCAAGACCCGCCACAGGACACTACTTCTTGTATCTCTGTGTTTTTACTTGGCCATCTTTAAGCATTGTCCGGACTTTTCACGAGTTCATCATAATATAGAATATCTCGAAATAAAATATTCTGGCATGATAATAGCATTCAATGTAAAAGATGTTTTTCTTACCGGCCCGGATTGGCCGGCCACAACAACAAACCAAGGAAATCTCCGGCATCGGTATGAAGAGCCATGTCCTTTGTGGAGACTTCGGACCAGTAACAGGGAGGAATAGAATGATGCATTCCCAAGAGCGGCGTTCCTGTAAACGGGCACGGTTAAATCATCCTGTCATGATGGGTATTGATGGTCGAATTATGCGTCTGGCGGAAATACTTGATGCCGGTGAAAAAGGTTTGCGGGTGCGGGTGACCGGACAATCCGGTCTGCAGGTCGGGCATGAGGTCGAGATATTCAGCCTGTCGGCATATAGACGACTCGATGCGTCCAGGTTTCGGTGCAGTATTGCCTGGCAGGACAGTGATAACTTTGAGGTTGGCCTGCAATATATTCAATAGTCTGGTCCAGCACTGAATCCTTTTTTTATGGACCTTGTCCTCTTATCGGCAGAATGCAGGGCCGGTTATGGCCGACCAATGCATTCTGTCAGTGTTTTCCCTGAATTGTGAACAGTTATCTTTTTGTTGTTCTTGCCATCCTCGTTGTCGGTTATCTGCTTGAGGTCACTGTTTCCCTGCTTACCCTTGCCTCTCTCGACCCCGCGCTTCCCGAAGAATTCGTTGGCATCTATGATCCCGACGAGTATGCCCGTTCCCAGGAATACACGCGGATGACAACCCGTTTCTCCATTTTGCAGGCCTCGATCATGTTGCCGCTAACCGTTGCCTTTATCCTTTTGGGCGGCTTTAATGCCCTGGACATCTATGCCCGGAGCCCAGGCTTCTCCCAGGTCCTGACCGGGCTGGTTTTCACCGCTCTGGTGATGCTGCTGGCCTTTCTGACCCAGCTTCCCTTTTCTCTCTATTCCACCTTTATCATTGAGGAGCGTTTCGGCTTAAACAACACAACCGGAAAAACCTATCTTCTGGATATTTTGAAAACCATGCTGCTGGCAGTGGTATTGGGTGGGCCGGTCCTGGCCCTGGTTTTCCTGTTTTTTGAGCGGTTCGGCGGTATGGCCTGGCTCTATTGCTGGGCGTTGGTTGCTGTTGTCACCATTGTGATACAGGTTTTTGCCCCGGTGATTATATTGCCGTTGTTTAATCGTTTCACCCCACTGGAAGATGGTCCCTTGCAGGAGGCAATAACAGCCTATGCCAGCCAACAGGGATTTCCCCTGCAGGGAGTGTTTACCATGGACGGGTCCAGGCGGTCCAACCGGCTCAATGCCTTTTTTACCGGCTTTGGCCGTTTCCGCAGGATTGTCTTTTTTGACACCCTGCTGGCAACAATGACAGGGCAGGAAATCATGGCCATCCTTGCCCATGAGATGGGGCACTGGAAGAAAAAACACATCCTGAAGATGACGCTGATCTCGCTTCTGCAGACCGGATTCATGTTTGCCTTGATGTCACTGTTTATTAACAACAGGGGGATGTTTGCCGCCTTTGGCATGGACCATGTATCCGTTTATGCGGGTCTGGTATTTTTCGGATTTCTCTATACGCCGATTTCAACGGTTGTCTCCATTCTGACCAACAGCATCTCCCGCAGGCATGAATATGAGGCGGATGCATATGCGGTTGCCTCGACCGGCCTGGGCGAAGAGTTGATCATGGGGCTGAAGAAACTCTGCCGGGCCAATATGGCCAATTT
>WFZC01000145.1 GCA_015489765.1 Desulfobulbaceae bacterium | reverse complement strand
TATTCGGGCCGTTTTCCTGGAATGCCGAGGCCGGGGCCTGACACTTCGGCCCCGGTTATGGCAGCTAAAGGAGTGAAACAATGATCACAGTGGATTCCTTGACCCGCCTGTATGGCGACTTTGTTGCCGTTGACGGGGTGTCTTTTACCATTGGCAAGGGTGAAATAGTCGGCCTGCTCGGCCATAACGGGGCCGGCAAAACTACCATCATGAAAATGCTGACCGGCTTTCTCGAGCCAAGCTCAGGCACCATCAGCATCAATGGTCTCAACCCGGAAGATGCCCCAAAAGAAGTCCACGCCAGGATCGGCTATCTTCCTGAAAACTGTCCCGTTTACCCGGAGATGAGCGTTATTGAATATCTTGATTACGCCGCCGGTCTCCATAACGTTGCCGCCGAAGAACGGGCCGCTGTCATCGGTGCAACCATCGAGCGCACCGGCCTGGCAGAAAAGGCCCTGCAACCGATATCAACCCTGTCCCGGGGCTTTCGGCAGCGTCTCGGTGTGGCCCAGGCCATTGTCCACAAACCGGAAATACTGATCCTCGATGAACCGACCAACGGCCTTGATCCCACCCAGATCATGCACATGCGGGCATTGATCCGGGAGATGGCCAGCCAGGCTACTGTTATCATTTCCACCCATATCCTCCAGGAAGTGCAGGCCGTCTGCAACCGGGTCATTATTATCAAAAACGGGAGCAAGGCCCTTGACGCCGACCTTGCAGAGCTGCAACGCGGCAGCCGCCTGCTGCTTTCCACGGACGCGGATGCCCCCGCGCTTGAAACGCTTGCGGCCCGGATCGATGCAATCAGCGCCATTGCTCCCACTCCATCCCGGGACAATATCAATCGGTACAGCTTGTCTCTTGCCAAAGATTGCGACCACTACGAGGTCGCCGCCCTTGTTGCCCGGGCCCTGCTTGGTGATGGCTGGAAGGTCTATGAACTGCACCGGGAACAACGGACCCTGGAAACGATTTTTGGCGAAATTACCACCGGAAAGAGGAGGATGGATTCATGAAAACGGTTCTGCGAGTCGCTCGCAAGGAATTTGCAGGCTTTTTTGCAACCCCGGTGGCCTTTATCTTTTTTGGTTCCTTTCTGCTGGTCACCCTGTTTATTGTTTTCTGGCTCGAAACATTTTTCGCCCGCAATATTGCCGATATCAGGCCCTTATTTACCTGGATGCCGGCCCTGCTCATCTTTCTCTGCGCCGCCCTGACCATGCGTATGTGGTCGGAAGAACGGCGCAGCGGCACCGTCGAATTTCTGTTGACCGCGCCGGTATCACCCACTGCCCTGGTGCTGGGAAAGTTCCTGGCTGGCCTGGCCCTGGTGGCGGTGGCCCTGGCCCTGACCCTGCCGCTGCCGGTCACGGTTTCATTCATCGGCCCCCTGGACTGGGGACCGGTGGGGGCCGGATACCTGGCAACCTTTTTCCTGGCCGCGGCCTATCTCGCCATCGGCCTGTTCATCTCTGTCCGCTCGGACAACCAGATCATCAGCCTGATCGGCACTGTCCTGGCCTGCGCCCTTTTTTACCTGCCGGGATCCCAGGTCATGACCTCCCTGGTCGGCAACCGGGCGGCGGAAATTCTGCGGCTGCTCGGTTCAGGGTCCCGTTTTGACTCGATCACCCGGGGAGTTATTGACCTGCGCGACCTCTATTTTTATTTTTCCATCTGCGCCTCCTTTCTTGCCTTAAACGTCTATGGGCTGGAACGGCTGCGTTGGGCGGGCAACAGAACAAAGAAAAATCATCGCGCCTGGAACCTGCTGACCCTGCTTGTGGTCGCCAACTTTCTGGCCGCCAATCTCTGGCTTGCACCCATTACCCGGCTGCGCTATGATACCACCCGCAACAAGATATACTCGATCTCCCCGGCCACCAGAAATTATCTGCATCAGCTCAAGGAGCCCCTGCTTATCCGGGGATATTTTTCCGCCCAGACCCATCCCCTGCTGGCGCCGCTGGTGCCGAGGATACGGGACCTGCTCAAGGAATACCGAATTGCAGGAAACGGCAAGGTGCGGGTGGAATTCATCGACCCGGCCGAGCATCCCGACCTTGAACAGGAGGCCGGGCAAAAATACGGCATCAGGCCGGTCCCCTTTGAAACAAACTCAAAATACCGCTCATCGGTCACCAATTCCTACTTCAATATCCTCGTTAAATACGGCGACCAGTTCCAAACCCTGGGATTCCGCGACCTGATCGAGGTCAAGGCCAGGGGGGAAAATGATCTTGAGGTGGAACTGCGCAACCCGGAATATGATATCACCCGGGCCATTAAAAAAACACTGTACGCCTACCAGGGTTCCGGCAACCTGTTTTCCGGCATCAGGGGCAAGGTGGAAATCACGGCCTACTGTTCTCCGGATAATAAACTGCCACAACCGTTGACCGCCCTGAAAAAAGACCTCTCCTCCGCCGTAAAACGTTTAAACACCTCTTCCGGCGGCAGGGTAGACATCCGGTTCGTGAACCCGGAGGCGGACGGCGGCAAAACAGCGGCAGAGATCAGAAAAAAATTCGGCTTCCAGCCCATGGCACTGAGCCTGCTTGATCCACGCACCTTTTATTTTTATATCACCATGGAAAATAACGGCCGGATAATCCAGGTTCCCCTGCCCGAGGATCTGACCGAAGACGGGCTTGTCCGGGCGTTTAAGGATGGTCTCAAGCGTTTTTCCCGTGGCTTTCTGAAAACAGTGGCCCTGTACACACCGCCATCCACGCCGCCCATGCCCCAGTACGGCATGCCCGGCAGCGGCAAGAGCTTCCGGCTGCTGCGCAAGGTCCTCGGCGAGGAATATTCAATTGTGGATACCGACCTGAAAAAGGGCCGCGTCCCGGAGGAGGCAGACTTTCTCCTGCTGGTAGCGCCAAAAAATCTTGATAAAAAACAAATTTTTGCCGTAGACCAGTTCCTGATGCAGGGAGGATCGGTGGCCATTGCCGCCGCTCCCTTTGATGTCAACCTGCAGGGACAACTGCGTGCTGAAAAATATGTCACCGGTCTTGACGACTGGCTGGCGCATATGGGCATCACCATGAAAAAAACCATGGTGCTTGACGAGCAGAATTCCGCCTTTCCCATACCGGTGGAACGACAGGTCGGCATGTTCAGGGTGCGGGAAACCCGCTTGATCAACTATCCCTATTTCCTTGACATCAGGCCATCCGGCATGACCGATACCGAAGGCCTGCTCGCAGGGATCCGCCAACTGTCGCTGAGCTGGGCCTCGCCGATTGTTGTTAATTCCGCCAAGAATAACCATCGGCATGTGGTGGAGCTGCTGCACAGCTCACCGAGATCATGGACTTCCGATTCATTGAACATACAGCCTGATTTTGAAAAATATGGCCCGGCGGGATTCAAGATCGGCGATGACCTCGGGCCCAAAACCGTTGGCCTGCTGGAGGAGGGGACCTTTACCTCCTGGTTTGCCGGCAAACCTTCACCCCTGCTGGCAGAGGCGGACAAGGCGCCGGCAAAGGCGAAGGGCGACAAAAAAACCGGCTCACATAAGGATGGGAAAGGTGGCAACAACACAACAGAGAAAGATAAAAAAATAGTCGTTGGCCGGGTCCTGGCCCATTCGCCGGAATCAGCGAGAATCTTTCTCTTTCCCTCCAACACCTTTTTGACCGACACCGCGATCGGCCTGCTGTCAAGCGTGCTCCATACCGGCTACCAGGCGCCTGTGCAACTGATGACCAACGTGGTTGACTGGTCGCTGGAAGATCGCGGTTTACTGGCCATTCGCGGCAGAAGCCAGTTTGCGCGTACCCTGCTGCCGCTCAGTCGCAGGGAAAAGATGTTCTGGGAATACCTCAACTATGGTCTGGCCGCCGCCGGCCTGCTGCTGATCTGGCTGCTGCGTGTCGCGGCACGCAGCAGGTCCCGCAACCGTTACCGACATATTCTTGCCAATGGGAGGATCAAGGCATGACGAAAAGCATGAAAAAAACACTCTCCCTGCTGACTGTTCTCCTGCTTGTCCAAATGGGTCTTGCCGGTTATTTCCGGTATCACAAGCGGACACAGGACGCCTTTGTCGACGATGAACCGTTACTTGATTTTTCCACCGACCATATCACGACCATCACCATCACCGGCCCGAACAAGAAAACAGTGACCCTGCAAAAACAAGACTCCCACTGGATCCTGCCAGGCTATTTCAAGGCGCCTGCCGATGGGGACAGGATAGATGAACTCCTTGCCAAACTGGCCGGGCTGAAAAAAAGCTGGCCGGTGGCCACCACCCCGGAGGCCGCCACACGCTTTAAGGTGGCTAGCGATCACTTTGAACGTCACATTATCCTGAAACAGGGAGAGACTCCGGTGGCCGAACTCTATGTCGGCACATCGCCCTCCTTTCGCAAGGTCCATGTGCGGCTGCCGTCTCGGCCCGAGATCATGGCCGTCGCCTTTTCCACCATGGATGCCGATGACAGCCCGGAGGGCTGGTTGGATAAAGAAATAGCCGCCATTGCCGAAGACAAAATCGCAGCCATCACCCTCAACGACATTCATCTCATCCACAAGACCGGCAAATGGACCCTTGCCGATCCTGGAGCGCAGGAACAACCAGGCAGGGCCGCAAATGGACAGAAGGATATATCCACAAACCAATCAAACCAAAAAATCGAGCAGGACAAGGTCAATACCATTGTCCATGCCCTTACCGGCCTGCGGGTCGATTCTGTTCTCGGCACTGAGGAATTGCCTGAATATGGCCTGAAAAAACCGGTTATCCATTGCCGGGTAAAACTGCGAAACAAAAAAACCATTGACTATCGTTTCAGCGCCTTAAAAGACAAGGCATATTATGCCCTGAAGCGGTCTGATCTGCCCTATGTTTTCAAGACAGGCAAATGGCAGGTAAAACCGCTGCTCAATCGTCAGCGAAAAGAACTGGTAACAACCAGGACGACAAAAAAGGCAGCCCAGCCCTTGCCAAATTCCGGGCCCGGACAAACCGATTCCCAAATGCCGAAACAGGCCCCCTGACCGGTCTTCGTCTACCTGTTTTGCACACAAAACAGGGATGGTTCAAGTAGAGATGAGGGCGGGAAGAGGTGGAGAGGCAACCATCAAAATATCAGTTCAGCCGGCTGGATGCCGAGTTCTGAGGGATGACAGCTTTCCAGGATCGGACGGTTAAAGCCGCCCCGTTCCCTGTCCCAACTGCCAAGACTCATCAGGTAGCGCTTGGTATAGGTGGAATCGCCATTATCCTGCAGCAACAGAACCCAGAGTTCGGACGAACCCTTTTCCTTGTCCGGCGGCGTCGTTACCATCCCCAGCTCGCCATTGTCAAATTTCAGTATTGTCCCGAGTGGATACACGCCCAGCATATTGATAAAGACCTTGAGCAGGATGGGATCAAAATCCGTCCCTGAACCTTTGAGCATAAGGCCAAGCGCCTGGTCAGGACTTAAGAACCTGGAGCGGTAAATGCGCTGGGAGGTGATGGCGTCATAGACATCGGCAATGGCCACGATGCGTCCAAGCAATGTAAGCGGCCTGTTACGCGGTGTCTTCGGGTAGCCGGAAAGATCGTACTTGAGGTGATGCTCAAAGGGCGGCAGCAGGATTTCCGCCTTTTTATCGTACGATGCCCGCAAGCGGATAATTCGGCGGACACTGTTAAGAGAATGTTTCTGTAACTCGGCAAGCTCATCATCCTCGAGCCTGCCCGGTTTGTTTAATATTTTGATTGGAACATCTATCTTGCCAAGGTCATGAAACAGCCCGCTCAGTCCCAAGCGGCCGAGCAGGGTACGGGAAAGGCCGATTCTATTACCGAGACAGACGGAAAGAATGGCCACGTTGACGGAATGGGTGAAGGTATAATCATCATAATCACGGATGGTACTCAGCCCAAGAAGGATATTGTCATCATCCATGATAAGATCAACCATGTTCTGCACCATGTGTACCGCCTTGCCGATACCTGCATAACGGCCGGCCGAAAGTTTCTGCGACAGGGTCTGCAGGGAACTCATGGCATAGCCATAGGTGCGCATGGCCTTTTTTTGCGCTATCTCCCGCCTGTTTTTCCGCCTGCCCTTCCGGGTTGATCGTTTTTTTTCACCCCTGTTCCCCTGCTCCGACGGAGAACGCAGGATGCGCTTTGTCCCCCTGTCGGCTTCTGGTTCTTTTTTCCTGCGGACAACGGGTTCAGCGGCTGTCTGTCCGGACCTGCCGGAAGAGGAAGGTGAAGGAGCTGCTGTTGAGGAAGAGACGGCATCGGCAAAAAAAGACTCCAGCGATTCGGTCTGGGAAGGATCGATCACATCCACCCAGGGAAAACGGTCACCGGCCATTTCCGTTGATAACCAGTGAAACGGATTTTCCTGACGGCCGCATTTATTCAAAATCCGGGCAAAGGTTGTGATCTCCTTAAGGGAGGCATAGGTAACGTTCTGATAAATTTTCAGGCCGTCCAGTTGGCGATCTTCAAAAAACGTCAACATCTTGCGGACAAGTCCTGCCGCATTGCGTTTGAAAATGATCTTTTCCTGCTGCAGATAAAAGCCGCCCACGGCCACAAGAAGCGTTATCTCATCATCCTCGGCAAGAAGCTGCCCCGTTACCTCGAGAAAGCTGTCAACGCACCGGACAAGCAATGTGTTGTTATCCTGATGGATACTGGCCGTACTGAGCAGGTTATTCAGCACCTGAATAAATTGCTGCCCCAGCATACGATTATCCCCGGCCATACCATTTAGGCCTGATCCGTCTCGTCCCATCCCGTTATTGTCCCATTGCTTTTTTGCAGGCGAGCCGGACATCCGGCAGAATACCGGCCGCCCCTTCCCTGAGGATTTGATCGGCCTCCGCAATTCCCAGTCCATGCAGGGCAATTGCCGCGCCCTGTTTATGGTACATGGCGTCCCGACTGAACATTTTCCCCAGTTTTCCGCCGGTGAGGATCTTCTTCAGGACCGGAACGGACTGTTTGGAACCGCAACAGCCAAGCGCCTTGTAACAGGCAAGCAGGTGTTCCTTGTCAGCTATTCTATTTCCACCGTTCTGCAGATAGGTGAGCAGTTGCTGTTCATACTGCTCATTTCTTTGCCTTGACAGCAAAGCAAGAATTTTTCCGCGGACATTGGGATCAGGATCATTGATCAGGGGAAAAAGGACTAGAGGATCAAGCTGATGGCGCTGCTCAAGGATGTCAAAAGCCCTGGTGCGGACGCCTTTGGAATCATGCAGAGCCATGGCGAGAAAAACCCTGTTCCCGATCGCTGGTTCCATGTCCCTGACAATGGGCAAAAGCCGCAGACATAATTCTTCATCAAATTTTGGCAGGGCCCTGGCAAGGATTTCCGGGGCCCGCCGGGCATGGTGAATAATAACACTGCCAAGGGCCTGACGCATTTTGGCAGACGGGATATCAGGCAACAACGGCCCCAGGGTAAAAAGGACGGTGGGTGAGAGCTGGCAGAGGACCCGCCAGAGATATTCTATTTGCTGGGAATAGGCCCTTGTTTCAGGATCCAGCAAAAGACGTATGGGACCGCGCAGGCTTTCCGGCCGGGAGACTGTTTCCAGAAAATCATCAAAAAGCGGCCGGGCCCATTGTTTTTTTCTCTGAAACGAGTCACGCATCCGCAACATGTTATTGAGCACCTTCAGGGCCGCGTCAAACCGTTGGTTTGTCAACGCGTGCAGAAACCGGTCCTGCAGAAAATCAAGGGTGGCGGTAAAATCCTCTCGGTCATTTTGAAGAACAAGAATTATCAACAGGATATCGATAACATTGTCCGTATTGTCGAGCTGTTCCTCTTCCGCAACCATCTTTTCCAGCTCATACCGCTCCAGGGGCGACAACTCCCACAGGTCGTTCCCCTTGGCGGTTATGGCCAAAACAACGGAAGGGGCCTCATCGTCTGGAAAATCCTCATCGATACCTTCATCAAAGAGATCCCCGCTTTCTTGGGAACCCGCATCATCGACAAAATCGGCCGATGCCTGCCCATTGGCCATCGGCGGCGGCGCCACCTTGAAGCCGGAAAGATTGATGGCCGGAGCGTCAAGAGAAAGAATATCTATGGCCTTATAACCGATATGCGGGTAGTCCTGTTCCCAGAGAGCGGTAACGATATCACCGTCATTTTCCTCGTCCACCATCCTGTGATCATTGATCAGCTTGAGGAGGCTCTGCATCTCCCAGAGTTCAATCCCCTTTTTAAACTCAAGATACTGCACGCCATCCCGGCCAAGGAGATAGGCAACATCACTTTCTTCGGCAGTACCCTGATAGACGATTTCCCCGCCATAACGCAGGCTGTTTTTTTCGACATCCAGACGCAGGCTGTCATAGTCGGCAAGGAATCTGGTCAGATGACGGCTGAAATTAAGCAGGTGCTTTTTGGCAATCGCATGCTCCGCCGGATAGAGGGTATAGTTTTTCACCGCCCCGGCAAAGGCCAGGGAAAAATTAAACACTCCTTTTAATTCCGGATCACTTGAATGTAAAATTTTCATCGAAAATTAACCGGAAAAGAGACACGAGAAAAAATCTGCATAATTATCGGCGAGGAATCGGCAAACATATTCCACGATATAGCCAGTGAGCTGTTTGCGAATAAACCAGCACGGCTGGACCATAATAGCCGGCCACAACAAACAATGAAAATCAACAGGTTACGCTAAAAAACAGTAACTTCTCAATAAGTGGTAATATAAATCTGGATCCCCGCCCAACAGACTGCGGGGATGACGCTCTGAATTGCCTGCAACTGGGTCATTCCGGCAGGTTGTTGGCCGGAATCCATATAAT
>WFZC01000144.1 GCA_015489765.1 Desulfobulbaceae bacterium | reverse complement strand
GCATGAGCAGCCGGTAGTTGTCAGCTTTTATCGGGGCGGCTGGTGACCCTATTGCAACCTGGAGCTGTACGCTCTGCAAAAGAAGTTGCCGGAAATTGAACAGGCGGGAGCGCGACTGATTGCCGTATCGCCGGAGATGCCTGACCACTCGCTTTCGACAAGGGAGAAAAATAATCTGGCCTTTGATGTTCTCTACGACCAGGGGAACAAGGTGGCGGAATCTTTCGGCCTGGTCTTCGAGTTACCTGAGGTGTTGCGGCCGATTTATGCAAACTTCGGTATCGATATTCCTGAATACAATGGTGACACTACATTTAAACTTCCCATGCCGGCAACGTTCATCATCGGTCAGAATGGTGTAATACGGTATCATTTTGTTGATGCCGATTACACAAAACGTTCGGAACCTGCTGAAATCGTCGAGAGATTGCAACAGGGGTGAGGTCGGTAACAAGGTGGGAACACTTTGTTTTCAAGGAAATGCAGAGGAGGACACCAATGGATACACTTTTTTCGCCGTTTCAGCTCAAGCGCTTTACTCTGAAAAATCGTTTAGGCCTGGCGCCGATGACCAGAATGTCGGCCGGAGAAGACAGTATACCCAGACAGGATGTACTGGATTTTCTGGTACGACGGGCGGAAAACGGCGTTGGCATAATCTATACCGAGGCCATTGTCACCGATTACGAAAGCGCCCAGGGATATCCGGGACAGGCACGTATGTTGACCCAACGTCAGCTGGATGCCTGGAAACCGGTTGTTGAGGCAATTCACCGGCAAGGCGCCATTGCCGTGATGCAGATGTTTCATTGCGGGCGCATGGCCTGGCCGGAAGTGAACCCGGCCCATCGCGTCATTGCTCCAAGCTCCATTACCCCGCAACAGGACAACCCGCTGACCGGAGCTCCCTATCCGGTGCCTGATGTCATGAGCCGTTTTGATATCAGCCATGTTATCAACGGCTTTGTGGAAACCGCCAGGGGAGCGGTGGCCGCCGGTTTTGACGGGATTGAGATCCATGGCGCCCACGGCTATCTCATCAGCCAGTTTTTATCGGCGTATACAAATAAACGCATTGATGAGTATGGCGGATCAGTGACCAATCGTTTCCGATTCTTCCATGAAGTCATTGCGGCGGTCAAGGCGGTGGTGCCGGATGATCGGTTACTGCTGGCCAGGATCTCCGACTGGGGTGTCGCTGATATGGAGGTTTCACTCTTTGAAACCAGAGAGGCGTACCAGCAGGTCGTGGGGCTTTTGGCGGCTGAACCCATTGATGCCCTTTCCATCTCGACCTATCAGTTTCAGCAGCCGGCCTTTGACTCCGGCAAAAATATGGCTCAACTGGCAAGAGAGGTCACCGATCTGCCGCTTCTTCTCTGCGGTGGTATCTATGACCGGGCAAGCGCAGAGGCGGCATTGCAGGATGCCGATATTGTGCTCAGTGGTAAATCGTTGCTTTTAAACCCGAACTGGGTGGAAGATGTGCGGCACGGCAAGACGCTGGAACGCTTTCAATCAGAAGACGCAAATATCGCCTATACTGCGGAGCCCTTGCCCTGATTGGCGAATGAAGCTCCGCAGGGATATTTTGTCTCTGTTTGCATCCCGTTCATACCAGCTCTGCCATGACCGTATCGGCAAGCAGGAGTCCCCGCTTGCTCAGGCGCAGGTGGTCATTGTCATGGCGCAGCAACCCCTGCTCGATGAGCCTGTCAAGGGTTGCGCCGTAATAGGCAACGGGATCAATGCCGAAACGTCTTCGCAGACCGGGTATTGATACCCCCGCGATCATGCGCAACCCCATGATCACGGTTTCACGGAATCGTTCTTCTTTGGTTAAATGCTCCTCGTCTTCCCATATCGGCTTGCCGGCGGTTATGTGTTCGGCAAATTGCTCAATGTCTTTTGTCGCCGTATAGTGGGTGTTGTCAATGCAGGAAACCGCGCCGGGGCCGAGACCGATATATGGGCGATTTTGCCAGTAGTTGATATTGTGGCGACACTGAAAACCGCTGCGGGCATAGTTTGAAATCTCATAACGCCTGAAACCGGCCTGCCGGACCAGGATTTGCGTCATCTCCAGCATGGCAAGCACATCGTCTTCCGGGGGCAGGCGCAGTGAGCCGCGCCTGACCTGTTCGGCAAAGGGCGTGTTCTCTTCAACGGTAAGCTCATAGAGGGAGAGATGTTCCGGCGCAAGGGCAAGGGCCTGTTCAAGGTTGTGTTGCCAGTCGGCGACTTTCTGTCCCGGTAACCCGTACATCAGATCAAGGTTGATATTGGTAAAACCGGCCCGGCGGGCATCCTTTAATGTCTGCCGGGCATCGGCAGCAGTATGGGGGCGGCCAAGGAGAGCGAGCTCCCTGTCAATAAACGATTGCACGCCGATGGAGATCCGGTTGAAACCGGCCCGGCGCAGCATTGCCAGGTCGTTTTTGTCAACCGTGGCCGGATTGGCTTCAATGGAGATTTCCAGTTCCCTGTCACTGGCAACGGGAAAGGCAGCCAGGCAGTCGTCCAGCAGGCGGGCAAGGGTTTCCGCCGGCAGCAGGGTCGGGGTGCCGCCGCCGAAAAAAATGGTTTTCAGCCGGCAGAATTTTTCGCCATGGTTTGCGGCCGTCTGCCGTATCTGCATGGAGATGGCATTGACATACAATGGTTGCAGATGATTTTTTCCCGCCAGGGAGAAAAAACTGCAATAGGGGCATTTCTGCAGGCAGAAGGGGACATGCAGGTACAGGGCTGAACAGGGGCTGCAGGATATGGAAGATTTCCGCCGATGGCCGGCCATGATGTCAGGACGATTGCGCAAGCAGGGTTGTGCAGTCATCCTGAAGCGCTGCCATCAGACCGTGATCGGCAAAACTGTAGACGGTCTCGCCGGCGCCGATGATGAGGTGGTCCAGCAGGTTGATCTGCATGAAACTGCAGGCAAGGTACAGGGTCCGGGTGAGGTTTTTGTCCTGTTTTGACGGTGTGAGGCTGCCGGAAGGGTGGTTGTGGGCGATAACCAGGGCGCTGGCATTATATGCCAGGGCGGATTTGATTAATTCGCGCGGATAGATGGTGTTGACGGTGACCGTGCCTTCGGAGATGACTTTGCTATCAATGACGGCATGGGCCGCATCAAGAAAGACGGCCATGAAGACCTCGTGTTCCAGGCCGCGCATGGCATGGATGAGGTAGTCGGCGACATCTTTTGAAGAGGAGATATAGGTTTTGCCCTGTATTCGCTGCCGCAGATAACGGCGGGCAGCGCCCTGGATAAATTGGAGGGCAAAGACATTTTTCGGCCCCAGTCCCTTGATCTTTTTCAGGGCCTCGGGACTGGCATCAAGGACCGCGGGCAGGGACTTGAACTCTGCAAGCGCGGCCCGGGCCGGTTCCTTGCAATCGGTGCGCGGGGTGCCGAATGTAAGCAACAACTCGATAACTTCGTCATCGCCCAAGGCCTCGATGCCCCGTTCAAGGAATTTGTCGCGCAGCCGCTGCCGATGGCCGGCCCCTTTCTGCTGCCACTTTTTTTTATCCACAAATTTGGTGTTGACCTGGAAAGTGCCCGCGAAGTTATGTCATTTCAGGCTATTGTCATCATTGGTTGCGATGGTGACGGTAACAATCAGCTCCAGCCATGCTGGCTCATCCATGTATTATTTCAATTCTTCCCGGAAGAGTTTGTTGGCCATCTGCGGATTGGCCTTGCCCTTGGTCTTCTGCATCAACTGGCCGACGAAAAAGCCGATTACCTTGGTCTTGCCGTCACGAAACTGTTGGGCCTGGGCCGGATTGGCTGCAATAATTTCCCGGACCATGGCCGTGAGCTCGCCGGTGTCGCTCATCTGGACAAGGCCCTTTTCCTTGACGATCTTTTCCGGATCATCGCCGGAGATCAGCATGTCGGCAAACACGGTCTTGGCGATCTTGCCGGAAATGGTCGCCTTCTCCACCATGAGCAGAAGCGCTGCCAGCTGCTTTGGCGTCACCGGACACTGGTCGATCCGCTCCGGGCCATAGTCGCGCAGCAGTTCGGTGCCGATAAAGTTGCTCACCTTTTTCGGGTTGTCGTAGTCGGCCAGGACCGCTTCAAAAAAATCAGCCAGCTGACGGGATGCGGTAAGAATGTCAGCATCATATTCGGGCAGGCCCAGCTCTTCCGTAAAACGCTGCCGCCTGGCTTCCGGCAACTCCGGCATCTCGCGGCGCACCTCCTCAATCCATGCCTCGTCAATCTCCACCGGCACCAGGTCGGGATCGGGGAAATAGCGGTAGTCATGGGCCTCTTCCTTACCGCGCATCGGCTCGGTGATACCCTTGTCCGGGTTCCAGAGCATGGTCTGCTGAACCACCTCGCCGCCGTCAAGCAAGATGTCGCGCTGGCGGCGTTCCTCATATTCAAGGGCAAGCTGCACATTCCTGAAAGAGTTCATGTTTTTCAGCTCGGTGCGGGTGCCGAATTCCTCCTGGCCAGCCGGCCGCAGCGAAATATTGGCATCGCAGCGAAAGCTGCCCTCCTGCATGTTGCCATCGGAAATATCAAGGTAGCGGACAATGGCATGCAGCTTTTTCAGGTAGGCGACCGCCTCTTCCGGCGAACGGAGATCAGGCTCGCTGACAATCTCCACCAGCGGCGTGCCGGCCCGGTTGAGATCGACATAACTCTCCGGCTCCGTGTCGCTGTGGATCAGTTTGCCCGCATCCTCTTCCATGTGGGCCCGGGTTATGCCGATGGTCCTGGTTTTGCCGTCCACGTCGATGTTGATTTTGCCGTGTTCGGCAATGGGCAGCTCGAACTGGGATATCTGGTAGCCCTTGGGAAGGTCTGGGTAAAAGTAATTTTTCCGGGCGAACTGGTTGCGGCGGTTGATGGTAAAGTCACAGGCCAGGGCCAGCTTGATGGCATTGTGGACGACCTGTCTGTTCAGCACCGGCAGAGAACCGGGCATGCCGAGGCAGACCGGACAGGTGTGGGTGTTGGCTGGAGCGCCGAAGGTGGTGGAGCAGCCACAGAAAATCTTGCTTTTGGTCTTCATCTGGGTGTGAACTTCCAGACCGATAATAGTTTCAAATTCCATGATATTCTCTGTTGATGACCTCGTAAAAAGTCCAGACAATGGTTAAAGATGGCTAAGTTAAAACACAGATATACAGGTAAGCGGAGCGTAGCGGAGACTCCGAGGAGTAGTGTTCTGTGGCGGGTCTTGACTATACATGT
>WFZC01000143.1 GCA_015489765.1 Desulfobulbaceae bacterium | reverse complement strand
CTCTGACCGAGCTGACCGGAATCGGTCCTGTAACGGCAAAGAAGATAGTTGCCTATCGGAAGAAACATGGAAAGTTTAAAAGCGCCAAGGACCTGATGAATGTCAAGGGCATTGGCGAAAAGACCCTGCAGAAAATGAAGCCGCAACTTAAATTTTAACCGGACTGAAATGTAGGTCTGCCATAATTCCGGAGAATTTTCTATGGGAATGTTGAAAGAATTCAAAGAATTTGCCGTTAAAGGCAATGTGGTTGACATGGCCGTTGGTATCATTATAGGTGCGGCGTTTGGGAAAATTGTTTCCTCATTTGTTGCCGATGTGATCATGCCGCCCATCGGACTTTTGCTTGGAGGTGTGGATTTTACCAATCTTGCCATTACCCTGAAAGCCGCTGCCGGTGATACGCCGGCTGTTGTTCTGGGGTACGGAAAGTTTATTCAGAGTGTTGTTGATTTCACCATTGTCGCCTTTGCAATATTTCTGGTCGTCAAGGCGATGAACAGTTTGAAAAAGAAAGAGGAAGAGGCTCCTGCGGAACCCCCAAAACAGGAAGTTCTCCTTACGGAAATAAGAGACCTTCTCAAACAAAAATAATCAGTCCCCCCCTCCCCAGCTTCATTCCCCACTGTCCGGGACAGGGAATTCCTCCTCTCTCCCTGTTCCGGATTTCTTGTATTCCACCTGTTGACATCTCTATGTTTGCTATTGTCCTTTCCGGCCTGTCTGTTCGCGAAAGCGAACGAGTCTGGCCAGCAGGGAGCAGGCAGGGGTGGGAATAGAGAGTTTTTTTCCCTGGTTGGCTACATAGCCGGCAAGTGCTTCGATCTCGGTCGGTTTTCCCTGTTCCAGGTCCTGGAGCATTGATGGCCTGTGGTCATAGGTCATGGGCAGGAGTTTATCATAGAATAGCTGGCGATAACTCTCTGGGTCAGGCCAGGGCGTTGTACCTCCCAGGCCGTGAATCACGGCAAAGGTCTCATCTATGACCTTATTCATTATTTTCCGCGTTTCAGTATTGTCACCCAGAGCGCCGTAGTGGACGCCCAATACAGCTCCCAAAGGGTTTAAAGCGCAGTTGTAGAGTAATTTTGCAAAGAGGTCCTGGTAGATATCCTCTACCGCAATGCAGGGGAGCCCGGCATTGTTGATTGCCTCGGCAAGACGGGTGGCAAAGGGCGGGATGGTTCCCCGGATACAGGAACCGATATGGACATCATCGGCGGTAACGGTAATATCGACTGTTCCCGGCTGCCTGATCTCAAATCCGGTGATCACCCGGGCGCCAAAGGTTCGGGACGGGCCAAATCTCTGTTCCACCTGTTCGATATTACCGCAGCCGTTCTGCATGGAAACAACAGGACCGGTAAATGATTGTAGTCCGGCAATTGCCTGGATCGCCTCTGTTGTGTCATAGGATTTGGTGGTTATAAGGGCGCAGTCATAGTCGTTCCTGTCGAGTTCCCGGAGTTCCTCAAACAAGCGTAATCGGTCTGAGTTGGCAGTGTGGTCACCGAAGATACCGGTAACCCTCAGGCCGTTTGCACGTATTGCGGCAATAAATCGTTTTCTGATGATAAGATCGACTGAATGTCTGTTCGCTGCAAGGAGACAACCAAGCGCCTGGCCAAGGGCGCCGGCACCGAAAATTAGAATTTTCATCGATGATTGTTTTTATGTTATTTCAGTAGGTTCGGAAGCCAAAGCACAAGATCGGGAAAGACGATAAAGATAAGCAGGCCCAGGGTTTCCACAACGGCAAAGGGGATGGAGCCGCGAATAACATCCATTAGGGAGACTTCGGGCGGTGACACCCCCTTGATGACAAACAGATTGAGACCGACCGGCGGCGTTTCTGTGCCAATTTCACAGGTAATGGCCATGACAATGCCAAACCAGAGACTGGAGTATCCCATTGACAGCACGATGGGAAGAAAAATGGGCGTACTGATAAGAATAACCGAAACCACGTCCATGAACATGCCCATCAGAAAGAGGACCGAGAAAATGCAGATGAGAACAGCCCAGTTGGGCAGCTTTAACGAGGTAACAAAGGCGGCCAGCTCCTGGGGAACCTGAAGCCTTGTCAACACATAACCAAAGAGCAGGGCCGATGCAAAAATCAGCATGATCATGGTCGAGGTGGAAACTGTGGAGCGCAGGATGGTTTTCACTGTCTGCCAACTGAGTTGTTTCCTGATACCGGCAATTACCAGGGCGCCGACACAGCCAACAGCCGCCGCCTCGGTCGGAGTGGCAATGCCTTTGTATATGGATCCAAGGACAAGAAAGATAAGGACCAGTACCGGCCATATCCGCACCAGTGATTCCAGGCGCATCTTCCAGGTGACCTGATCGGGATTTTTGGGGGCAGCATCGGGATAGAATAAACCGATCAAAAAGATGTATCCCATCATCATTGCTGCCAGCACCACGCCTGGCAGGATACCGGCTATAAAAAGGCGGCCCACCGATTCGTCGCCGACCACACCGTACAGGATAAGGGCGACACTTGGCGGTATGAGCAGGGCCAGGCCGCCGGAAGCGGCGACACAGCCGGTGGCCAGGGATCTGTTGTAATTTCGCTTGATCATCTCCGGGATGGCAAAACTGCCGATGGTGGCGGCTCCGGCGACACTGACTCCGCACAGGGCGCTGAAAATAGCGCAGGCAGCCACGCTTGCCATGCCCATGGAACCGGGAAGCCTGTTCAGCCATCTGTTGGTGGCAGTGAAGATATCTGCACCTATCCCGGAATGGAAAATGATCTCTCCCATGAGAATAAACAGGGGCACCGCGACCAGGGGAAAGACGGCAAGCCGGTCATAAATGACCCCGGGGACAGCGCCCAGGCCGCGGGCTCCCTGGATAAGGAGAATGCCGACAACACTGGCGCTTCCCAGGGCCCCGAATACCGGCATGCCCAAAAAAAGCAAGAGAAGGAAACCGCTGATAATGATAATTGTGACGGTTATAGATTCCATGATGTTCCCGTCTTACCTGTTATCACCTGTCAGCAATTTGTCAACATGGGTACAGAATTGCACAATGACTTGCAGGGCAAGCAGCTGAGAACCCAGTGGAATGATAAGGTAAGGGATCCACATCGGCATATTCAGCAGGGAACTGGAATGATATTCTCCACGCCAGGCAATGTAGGAGGCCTTGAAACCGTACCATATGAGAACCCCGCAGAAGAGAAAAACAATGCATGAGGTCAGGCAGGCAAGAAAATGCTGCACCCTTTCGGGCAGCAGCTGGACAAAGGACTGCATTCGTACATGCCTATCCTCCTGCATGACCCAGCCCGCAGCGATAAAGGCGAGAAGAATCAGAAGATACTCACTCAGTTCGACCGAGTAGAGCGTGGGACTGTTGAAGAGGTACCTGGCAATGACTTCGTGAAAAACTAGGACAAGTAACAGGACGAGGCAACATTGGGAAACCAGTGAACCCAGTCTGTTGAGCTGCTCGATAAAACGGAGCAGGGGACGTCCTGTTACTTTCATGGAGCTTGTCTGTTACGGGTACGATTTTTTTCGTTCACCATTGTTGAAAATGGTGCGCGCCTGTGCGGGTCCATCAATGATGAGCGGCAATAAAATCGATATATTTTTTCCCCCCGGTTACCTTGCCGAGCCACCATTTTTGCACGGGAATCATTTCTTTCTTGAAAAGCTCAAGTTCCTCCGGCGTGGCAATATGGACATGGACGCCATTTTTTTCATACTGTTTGATGGCATCAGTCATAAAGGCTTCCAGAAGTGCAAGCTGGCGTTTGTCCCTCTGTTTTGCGGCTTTTATCATGACCGCCTGGACGTCTTTGGGCAGGCTGTCCCATTTTTCCTTGTTAATGGCCAGCATACAGGTAAAGTAGGCCATGTTGGTGACCGAGATGTTGTCAACGACTTCATACAGTTTTCGGCCAAGACCGGTGATCAGCGGCCGGGTACACCCGTCAATGGTCTTCCGTTGCAGGGCAAGATATAGCTCACCCGAGCTCATGGTGGTCGGACTACCGCCCATCAGCTCAATCGCCTTGCTCGCAGTTGATCCGGATACGCCCCATTTTTTGCCTTTTATGCTCTCCGGCCCGGTCACCGCAAAACCTTTGGCATAAAACTGGTAGGGACCCCCTGCTGCTGTACCAAGGACAACCACATTATGTTTGAGAAATTTATCGTTGATGCCGAGTTTCCACAGGCCGGCATCAAGACTTTTCTGCATGCTCGCCGGGGTTTTCCACATGAATGGCAGGTTGGAAATGCCTGTCTCGGGCACAATACCCGTTAAATAGAGGTCATTGGGCGCCGCCATATCAATCTCACCCCGTTCCAGGGCGGCAAATTCCTGCTTGCCCTTATAGAGCTGACCGGAATGGAAAAATTTGAATTTGACCTTGCCGTTGGTTTCCTTTTCGACCTGGGCCATAAACTCCTGGAGGGGTTGTACTAAGTATCCATAGGATGTCGGCAT
>WFZC01000142.1 GCA_015489765.1 Desulfobulbaceae bacterium | reverse complement strand
TCGCCACCTTCACCGCCACCTCCGCCTCCGCCTCCGCCTCCCCCACCGCCATCGGCAAAGGCCAGGCCATGGGAAGAGCAGCCGGACAGCAAATGGAGGGGAGAAGAGGTGCCAAAGCAGCAGAGCAACACCACAACAAGGAATACAACAGTGTATTTTCCAGTTGAAAAAAGCATGTGCGAACTCCCTCTGTCGGCCGAAAAAGCGGCCTGCCTCATCATATCAACTCAAAAAGAGATGGAATAGCCGATCACCATGGAATAATCAGGGCTGCCGTCGGCAAGTCCTTTTTGTATTCCTGCTGAAAATTCTCCTATTTCCTTCATATCGTAACGCAGTTGCATGCCAAGGGCAAGTTCGCCCTCGCTCTCGTCCGATGCCGCCTGGGCGCCGGAGAGCTGGACGGCAAGCTCAAGATTTTCCGCCAAGGCGTTACCGATCTCACCATATCCCGAAAGGTAGTTATCCAGTTCGTACTCGTCCGGATCTCCGAGAATATTGTAGGTAACTCCAGCCTCGAGGCTCCAGGGGCCGATCCCCCTGCTCACATCAACGCCTAGCAGATAATCAACCTTACCGGTGCCAAGTCCTTTATCTTCATCGGCGGTGGGGAGTTTCAGTCCTCCATGCAGAGATATTTCAGGAACCGCACCACTTTCTTCCATAAGCCGATAAGACAGGTCTATTGTCGTGTCCCCCATGCCGGTGGCGGATCCGTGTCTGATGACCTCCTGTTCTTCCACTGCCGTTGTGACCTCGGTCGTTGTTTTGGAAGATTGCCCCGGCGAATATGCCGATAACCGTGTGACTTTTTTGTCGTGATCAACCTCACCATCGCTCAGGCCATGATTGTTCCGGTCCGGACCGGAATAAGAGTGGTTATGTACCTCTGACGAATTCAATCCTGAGGCCTGAAGCTGGTGGTGGTCATGTCGACCATGGATGTGGTTGCTTTCATGATGCGGATTTATGCCCGTGCTATCGGTATGGTGCACCGGTCGACCGGCCACAAGGACAACGTCGGTATAGGTTTCGTCCTGGCGAAGCCAGGGCACAATGGTCAAGGACAGGGTCCAGGCATCGGAAAGATCATATTCACCGGTAATGGAAAAAGAAGTGGTCGTGATGGTGTCGCCGCCGCCGTAATCACCGGAATCAAAGGAAAATTCCGGCTCAATGGTCAGGCCTATTTTTTCCGCATCTGCCTGGGCGCCGACTGCCGGCCATGCCCAGCAACTCACGGCCAGCAGGATCGCGATACCTGTCGTGCTATATCTATTCATGTCAATTACCTCCAGAGCTAGAGTTCGATATCTTTCTGTGCCGGAGAGCCCTGCCAACGGGTGTGCCGGGCCAGGGTCTCACCCTTCATAACAAGGGAGAGCGACGCCAGCCTGACGCCATCTTCCAGGACAGCGTCATAAAGAATGACTGCGCGCGGACCGATGGAGCACCCGGAGCCGACACGGAGACGGGACATCTTCATCACCCGGTCCTCGAAGAGATGGGTCTGCAGGGAACACCCCCGGCCGATGGTGCAGTCATCCCCCACCGTGACCAGGTCAAATTCGGTGAGAAAGGTGGTCTCGAGATAACACCGTTTCCCTATCCGGACGCCGAGAAGGCGCAGGGCCGGGGCCATGAACGGGGTGCCGGTCAGGCGGGCCAGCAACCAGGGCACAACAACATTTTCATAGAGCCCGGTCACAAGCTCACTGCGCCAGACAAAGGACGACCACATGGGCCGCACCCGGGGACGGTAGGCGCCGATGAGCAGTTTTTTCACCATCACCACCAGCAGGGTCAAGGCCACACCAACCACCAGGGATGTCGATGCCACCAGCAACACTGCCACCGGCGTTGAAAATCGCTGCAGAAGCGTGATTGCCGCCAGAAGCAGGAGCAGGGACCCCAGATAAATCAGGGTCGCGGGCAGGGTAACCCGAAAATACTCGTAGCAGAGGCGGCGCAGGATAAGGCGGGGTGGCGGCGCAAAGGTGAGTTCCTCGGGGAAGGATTCACTCTGCTCCCTTCTGGGCAGGTTGATGGCCGGTGACCCCAGCCAGGTGGTGTCCGGGGCCACCTTTTCTCCCGGCGCCACCGAAAGAACACCGATCAGGGAATTATCGCCGATATCAGTGCCACCGGCAACCAAGGCCGCATTGCCGATAAAGGAGCGGCGTCCCACCCGGACCCGATCCAGGCGACAACGGCCAAAGGCCACCACCTGTGGTCCCACGTGGGCGATATCGGCGACAAAGGACTCATCACCGATTGTCAGCAGGTCGGGAGTGATATGGGAGATGGTGGAGATCTCGGCCATCCTGCCGATCCGGGCGCCCATGGCCCGCAGAAACGGGGCCAGGTACAGGGTTGCGTACAGGGAATTGGTCATGGTCAGGCTCATCTCGAGCAGTCGGTCGACAAACCACTTGCGGACATAATAGACCGAGTGAACGGGAAATGTTCCCGGCTCGATCTCGGGCAGGACCAGTTTTCTGCAGACCACGATCAGCCCGTTCAGACTGAGGACCCCGACCAGACCATCAAGGGGCGCAACGAGAAACAGACCGGCAAGGGCAAAGGAGCGGTAGGACAGGACCGCAAGCAAGAGCGCGGGCAGGGAGGCAAACAGGGGCACCAGCATGGTTGCCGGTATGGCCGCTGCCCAGGACAAACGCGCCGGCAACGGCATATCGGTTATACTTTCCGCGTCAGGGATACGGTGGTGGCCGGGCCGGTTTGCGCTGCGGGCCGGGGACCCTGCATAATATGCTCCTTGCCCGATTTTCTGCCCTGAGTCGAGCAGTGACTGGTCTCCAAGACCGCTGCCGTCCGCCATGACCGTACCGGGCATGACAACGCTGTTGGAGCCGATAACGCAGTCGGCGCCGATGGTCACCGGTTCCAGCACCAGATATCCCTGTTCCACCTGGTAGGTAAAGATATGGCTGCCCGTGTTGACGGAGCTGCCGGGGCCAATGGTGATCAGGTCAGGCAGATGGACAAGAGGTGAGGCCAGAATGACGCCCTTGCCGACTCTGGCGCCGAACAGGCGGTAATAGGCGCCAAGCAGAGGTGTACCGGCAAGAAGAGCCAGCGGCGCCATGGCCATCATCTTGTCCGCCAGCCAGAAACGGAGAAAAAATCCGCCCCAGAGGGGATGCCTGCCCGTTTGCAGACGGCCAAGGAGCAGCCATTTGCCTGCCGGGGGCAGAACAAGGGTCATAAGAAGAGTGGCCGCCATCCCGGCCGCAGAAACGCCAATGACACTCAACCAGTCCGGACGGTTCCAGTCAATATGGGTAAAGAGCCGGTCAAGCGCCACCAGACCCGGCAATGCCAGGATGGCGATGACCAAAAAAAGAGCGATCATCTGCGCCAGGCCGCATCCCCATACCCGATGGCTGGAAACATGCCTACCCCCTGGCCGGGACTCCGGTTCTCGTTCCGATTCATCTGTTTGCCTCGGGCTGTCTGCCTCTATTTTTTCGGCAAGCTGCCTGATGGTGGGATAACGGTACAGGTCGGCCAGGCCGAGCCCTGCCATGGCCGGGTCCTTGCGCAACGAGGAGACCAGACGGGCCACGATGAGGGAATGGGCGCCGAGATCGAGAAAGAAATCAGCGGTCACCGATACCTGTTCCACGCCGAGCAGGACGGCCAGCTCGCGTCCAATCCGTTCTTCCACCGGTGTGGCCGGGGTAACCATGTCTTCGGTGTTCATGGCCAGTCTTTTTCCCGAGGGTGGCGGTAGTTTGCTCCGGTCCACCTTGCCGTTGGCCAGCAGAGAAACGGCTTGGACGATCTCGAGAAAAGCGGGCACCATGTAGGCGGGCAGACTGGCGCGCAGCCGCCTGACAAGGTCCTCTTCATCCAATTGCCGGCAGCCGGGCTTGAGTTCGCAATAGGCGACAAGCTCCTGTTCCCCATCCGCAGGCGTATAGGGCGCAACCACCGCCTTGGTGACAGCCGGGGATGTCATGATCACCGATTCAATCTCGGTCAACTCGATCCGGTAGCCGCGTATCTTGACCTGGGTATCCATGCGGCCGAGATATTCAATCTCGCCGTCGGGCCGTATCCGACCCAGGTCGCCGGTGCGGTAGATCCGGCCGGAGGGATTGTCCGGCGTGTTCAGGGTATCGAGGATGAACGCCTGCCTGGTCTTCTCCGGCAGATTGACATAGCCGCGGGCCAGGCCGATACCGGCAATACAGATTTCGCCTGTTTCACCGTCGGCAACCGGCTGTCCCGCGTCATCAAGGATATAAATGGCGTAGGTGGGCATGGGTCTGCCAATGGTGACCGGTCTGCCGGGAACAAGCTCGCCCCAGCTGGCGGTCACGGTTGCCTCGGTGGGACCATAGGTGTTGAGCAGGCGGCGGCCGGGTCGGGCCCATCGTTCCACCAGGGCCCGGGGGCAGGGTTCACCGCCGACAATCAGGGTGCGCAGGGAGGCGATATCCTTATCGAGAGTGGCGAGCAGGGTCGGCACGCAGCAGAAGACAGTCACCCGGTGCTGGTCGAGAAAAGCGGCCAGACCACTGCCGAGGCGGCGCTCATCGGTTGGCCCGGCCACCAGGGTCGCGCCCTTGGACAACCCCAGCCAGATCTCCTCGATGGAAAAGTCAAAGGCAATGGTCATGCCCTGATAGATGCGGTCCTGCGGCCGGATATCATATACCGTAGACGCCACCCGGACAAAGTTGCAGATCGAAGGATGTTCGATGGCAACTCCCTTGGGATTACCGGTGGAACCGGAGGTGTAGATTATATAGCAGAGGTTGTCATGGCTGAGCGGTACGAGTTCCTGCGGCGCGATACGATCGGCGCTGTAACTGGTTGTTGCGCCCTCTTCCCGGTCAAGCAGTATCAGGGGGCAGGTGACGGCGGTGAGCCGGCTGTGCAGATCAGAGGTGGTGAGGATGGCGGCCAGGCCGGCATCTTTACTGATAAAGGCGAGCCGTTGTTCCGGAAAACCCGGGTCCATGGGCACAAACACTCCCCCGGCCTTGAGAATGGCAAGCAGGGAGACATAGGTGTTAAGGCTGCGCGCAAGGACAATACCCACCCGGTCGCCGGGCCGGATACCGGTGGCGAGCAGGTGGCGGGCCAGCCGGTTGGCCCGCTGGTCAAGCTCGCCATAACTGTACTTTTTCGATGCGCAGACAAGGGCGATCCGCTGCCGGTTGCGGTCGCAGCTCTGTTCAAACAAGTGGTGCAGCCGGGTGACGGCCGAAACACCCTGTGACGCCCCACCGCCGGATGCCGTTGTAAACAGTTGTCCATCACGATACCTGCCCATGGCAAGCGGCCTGCCCGGTTGTTCCAGTGGTATAAACATGATCCGCACCTCCCTTGTGTATCTTTTTCACCAATCAGCGTGAATGCTTTTTCTGACCGGTAAACGGATGGGCGCAACATTTATTCCAATTTTTTTTATCTTTCCTGGAAAAAAGAAACTAATCAGCTGGAGAAACAGCCAGGGAACAACAATAACGGCCGCCGGGCAGGGAAAGGGAAAATTGTTTAATCTCGATACGTTGCGGCTGCAACCGGACCGAACTGCGGACTTGGTCATGCAAGACAGGCCGCTGCAGGGGCAGACAGGAAAAGGAGGAAAAATCCAGGGAAAACCCAAGGCCGGTCATCTTGGCAACCGCCTCCTTGGCGGTCCAGAGGGCCAGGGTAGCTGACCGGCGCTCCCGGGATTCCAGGGCGGCGAGATATGCCTGTTCATCCCGGGAGAGAACGGCCTGGATATGGATGTCCCCGCCCTGGTCCAGGGATTCCACATCCACACCCACCGGGCCGTCCGCGGACACGGCAGCCAGGACAAGGGGACCGGAATAACTTAAGCCAAAAGACAACTTTTCCCCATGGTGGGCCGGATCAAGATCGGGCCTGCCATATCTGTTGCAACAAAAACGCCACTGCGTGGGGGCCACAACACCATGGCAAAGTTGGGACAATTGCCTGCGGACAAGCAACCGGCCGGTCAGAAAACGGGTCCGGGCCGGACCGGGCCGCAAGCTGCAATACCGCTCTTTTTCCCAGGATGCAAAAAACCAGGGCGCCGATTCCGGGCTTGTCCATGACCCTTTGACCAGAGTCAGTCCGATTCTGATCCTCTTCTCCATACTTTCTCCTGTTCGCCCGCCGATCCAAAACAGTGGATCGTTTACCTGGTAAACGAACAGGAGAGAAAAAAATTCCAAACAGAATCAGAAAAAAAGCTCAGCATGTCCACAAGTCTTTATCCCAATCCTTCGAAATTCGTTAAGGATTCAAGTATACCCGTACTATGTATGAAAACGGATTAGTCATATTCGTTGTGAAACCAAAACAACAATCATTAAGATGTTATCCGTGGTTTACAAGTAGATGGCGTCGTAAAAACTTCAATCTACTGCGTCGTGTGTTCTGTGGCGATTCTCGACATACTACATGTATAGTCAAGACCCGCCATAGAACACTACTCCTTGTATATCTGTGTTTTTACTTAGCCATCTGTAAGCATTGTCCGGATTTTTTACGAGTTCATCACAAGTAAAGCCATCTAAAAATTTATATGGCGCTTTCTGAACCACTTCTGTGGATTGATGGTAATTAGAAACTTTTTTCCGTGAGGGTGATCTATAGAGAGAAAATCACAGGAAGCAAAAAAGGATTTTGTAGAAAAAAAATCGGCAAAAATAAGTAATTTTACCCATAGGAAAAATAAGCAGATTGTGCTTTATTGAAAATTTATTTTGTGAATAGAATAATGGTTGACAAAACAATACGTTAACAATTGATACGGATTTCACTCCTGTAACATGATGGCCCATTGTTAAACAGCGCAATGTTTCCGGAAAGACGGAATCGGGCGTTCGGAAAACTGTAAAATACAATTTAGGAATCTTGCAGGAGTTTCCATATCGGACTGTTATTTTTGGATTTTACACCCATAAGTAATGCTGGAATAAAATTTGCATACAATTGAATTCTATTGTTGCACTACTTCGGCAGCCCATATTTTTACATAAATTCGTTTTACAAAGTTATCTGTTCACCATACGAAGAAGAATGACAAAAAATTCACAAGCAGGAACAATTAATAACATTGTTATGAGACATTCATTTATTTCTATCCTGGCAATTTTTACCCTGATATTTGGTATCCAAAACCTGGCCATGGCTGCGGATATAGCCATTAACCTGGATAATAAAGCTTTGTCTGGAAGCCTCGTTGTTGAAGCCACTAATCCAAATGACACATTACATAATCAACTTCAGGGCACAGTATATCTGGATATAAATGGTACGCATGTCGCTGTATGGCATGGCTTGGAAGAGACATTCAACCTGCTGCCCGCCAGGTGGCAGGACATGTCCGGCAATCCGCTTACGGAGTGGTCACAGATTCTGCCGGCAAGCGGAACAGCAACATTACAGATATTTGCCGAGCTGGTCGATACTACTTTTGCCGAAAGCAATATTGTCACACTTTCGCTCCAATCCACGCTGACGGCTGATTTTTCTTTTACGCCGGAGCCTCCACAGACCGGTCCGGATGTTGATGTTACGGCGACCTCGACTCTATCTGATTCCGCTTTTTCCTATTCCTGGAAACGTGACAATGGTTTTGAGTTCGGTACGACTTCCGTAGCCACTACCACCCTTGGTGTTTCCGGTCTGCTGTACGGCCCGGTAGCTTTTATCCTCAGAGTTGAGGATACAGCCAACAACAATATCAGCTACAAGAAAAAAATCTTCACCGTTGCACGCCCGTACACAGCAGGAAATCCGCAAACAGAGGGCATACCTTCCGTCAACGGAGTTGCCCTGTATAATGGGAATCTTTATCTTGATCTTGTTGATATGAGCGTCCAGGCAAAGGGGATAAGTTTTCTTCTTTCCCGCAGCTATAACACTGATACAGGCTGGCGCTTTAATTACAGCCAGAAGATCATTAAGGGGATCAACGGCACTGCAAGAATAACAATGGCTGACGGGAAAGACCTGGCGTTTTTCAAGGCAGATGACAACCTCTGGTATCCCTACAGCCGCACATTCGACATACTCCTCGAAAACGGTGATAACACGTTTACTCTCTTTACCAAAGGACGTATTCGTTACCATTTTGATACGTTCGCCAATGGAGGCAAGCTCCTCCAGGTTGCCGATCGTAACGGCAATACACTTGATCTGTTTTATGATGCCAACGGCTACATTGATTATGTTATGGCCGGTAATTCCCGCCGGTTCAACTTTAACGTCGACTCTGCCACCGGGCATCTTACAAGCGTGACCGACGACACCGGACGTCAAATCTTCTATACATGGACCGCCGGCAATTTAACCCAGGTAACGGATCTCAGGGGCGAGACCACACTGCTGGCCTATGACGGCAACGGGCATCTTACCCGCATAACAGACCCCCGTGGACATGATATTATCTATACCTACGATACAAACAACAGGATTAACTCTTTTACCGATCGCAGCGGTAATAAAACCTCATACGAATATGGGCTCCAGAACGGCACACCGGCAACCACAGTCCACGCACCAATTGACAATATAAAAACCGGGTACTGGTTTGATAATCAGGGTCGGCTGAAAGAAACCATAGACAGCCGCAATTACAAATCTTCCTCGTTATATGAAAAAACAGTAACCGATCCGAAAAAAATAGCAGACTTCCTGCTGACCACGCAACAGGAGACCCCCAGGGGCAGTATAACTTCCTACGAATATTCCGATGACGGCCGGGGCAACAAAACCAAAGTACACCAACCGGACCAGAATGAGACAGCATTATCCTGGATCGCCCGTATCCGCCCTACGGATATAAACCAAACCAACCAGAACCTGCTGAGTACTTATATCCCTCCGGGTATCGGGGCAGCAGCGTACAGCTTCCAGTACAACCCGACCGGCCAGGCAACACGCCTTGAAGACCCCCTGGGGAGAGCCGTTGTAAAAGCCTATAATGCTGCCGGACAGATGACGCAGAAGACCGATGCCAGAGCCAACAGCACCACGTACAACTATGATGCCAACGGTTTCCTCACCCAGGTTACCGATGCAGACGGCAAAACCACAACCTATGTCCGGGACGCCCTGGGCCGCCCCACAGCGGTCACCGACAAACGCGGCAATACCACCCGTTACACCTATGATGCCGCGGGCAACGTACTCACCACCACAGATCCCATGGGCGGGGTGACTCAAAATACCTACGATGCCAACGGCAACAGACTCACCACCAAGGATCCAAACAATAATGTTACTTCGTACACCTACGACAACAATAACCGCTTGCTGACCACCACAGTTACCGTTAACGGCACCACCTATACCCGGAGCAACACCTATGACGCCCTGGGCAGAGTCATCAGCAGCACCAACCGCAACAGTCAAGCCAGCCACACCCTTTATGACCGAGCGGGCAATGTGGATACCAGGACAGACCCCCTGGGAAATACTGTACACTACACCTACGATGCAAATAATAATGTCAAGACCATGACGGATGAGGAGGGGCGTACTACCACCTACACCTATGACCAGATGGATCGTGTTATCGAAGTGAGAGACGACCAGGGCCATACCCAAAAAACCACCTACAACGCCCAGGGACTGGTGGCCAGCCGTGAAGATGCCGAGGGCCGGGTTACCCGCTATGACTATGATGTTGCCGGTCAGCGCATAACCGTGACAGACCCGGACGGAGGAATTACCCGGATAACCTATGATGCCAACGGTAATCAACAGACCGTGACAGACCCGAAAAACCATGTAACGATCTATACCTACGACAAACTCAACCAGATGACCAGTATGACCGATCAAACCGGCCATGTATGGCAATACGAATATGATGCCAACGGCAACCGAACCAGGGAAATAAAACCCGATGGCTCAAGCATCGAGACCACCTATGATGCCAATGACCGGGTCAGCACTCGAAAAGAATATGACACCTCCCATGCTCTGCTGCGCTCGCTCAGCTATAGCTATGATGCCAATGGCAATGTAACCTCGGTTTCCAACGGCACAAGTACCCTGCACTATACCTATGACGAGCTGAACCGGGTGAAAACCGCCACCGATCATTTCGGTATCACCCTTTCCTACCAGTATGACGGAGTCGGCAACCTGACCCGCCTGACCTATCCAAATAATAAAACCGTGCAATACAGTTATGATCTTGCCGACCGTCTGCAGCAGGTCACCGACTGGCTGAACAACACCACAAGATATACCCGCAATAACAGCGGGCAGGTAACCGGTATTGCCCTGGGAAACGGCACTGTGGTGAGCAAAAGCTATGACAGTGTGGGCAGGCTTGTGCTCCTGGAAAATAAAACGCCGACAGGCGAGATCATCTCTCGCCACCAGATGACCTTGGACAAGGCGGGCAATATCCGCCAGAGCCAGGCGCAGTTGCCGCTGCAACCTACCCTGCCTGCCGGAAGCAGCATGAGTTATGACGCGGCAAACCGCATCCTCCAGAGCAACGGCTCGACCTTTTCCCACGACCCCAACGGCAGGATCATTGAACAGCAGGAGGGCGGCGCAACCATTACCTACAACTTCAATGCCCAGGACCTGATCACCTCCATTGAAGAAAACAGCACCACCACGGCCCAGTATATCTATGATGTCAATAACAACCGGGTCAGCCGCACCATCGGCGGGGTTGAAACCCGTTTTGTGGTGGATACAAATACAGGTCTGCCCCGGGTTCTGGCGGAAACCGACACGTCCGGAACCGTGCAGCGCTATTATATCTACGGAGAAGGACTGCTTGCCCAGGTAGATGGCGCAGGCAACGAGAAATTTTACCATTTCGACCCCACCGGCCATACCCTGGCCCTGACCGACAGTTCAGGCGCAATCACGGATCGTTATGCCTATACCCCCTATGGACATACAATCCATGTCGGCGCCACGCCCAACCCGTTTCAGTACGTGGGCAGATATGGAGTCGTGGATGACGGCAACGGCCTCCATTACATGCGGGCCAGGTATTATAAGGAGGGAAGTAAACGGTTTATGAGCCTGGATGCCTTGCTTGGGGATGTGGAGAGTCCACAGTCGTTGAATCGGTATGCGTATGTGCTGGGGAATCCTGTTATGGGGATTGATCCGAGTGGGTATGAACCGTCAACTAATAACTATGCCGGCCCAGATCTGAATGCGCTTGAAGGTTTGCTGGGGCTAACTAATTTAACAGAAAAAGTTATCGTTAAGCTAATCTCTGAAGTAAGCAAACACACTAATGCAGACCCGCTATTAGTCGGTAAAATAACTGGCAGATCACTTGTAATCATTGGTACTGTTATCACCCTGACAGCTGGAGCGGTAGAAGAGTTTACAGATAAAGGATGGGAATTGGATGATTTGGTAGCTGCGTATAAGAATATTGGAATAAACGCAAGCTATGCATGGAAGAATGATAAATGCATCTTGGTTTTGTCCGCGATAGATGGCACTGCATCAATTTCTGCAATAGGGATTGAAAGTTTATCTTTTGGCTTTATTGAAGTAAATGGTGATGATGTCATCATGGCTATTGAAAACCCCAAAAAATCATGGGAAAGGTTCTATAACTATTGGTACGATTATGGCAAAAGTATTCATCAGTCAGAGACAGGTATTTATTCCGTATGGGGTTATATGGACTGGGTGTCAAGGTGTGGTTTTTTTGGTAGTAAATGTAAGTAACCATCACAAATATAACTTTGTTGAAAGTATTAAACTAGATCGATGATCTAGCAACAATCATCAATTATCCTCACCTATAATAACAGCTTATCGTGGTTAATATTACACTGGTTTATCAGTGGATTATGTAGAATGTTACGGATAACAAAATGAATCTGACAAAATTCTTCTCAATATTGGGTGTATTGCTTCTTCTCATACTCACCCACCAAGCCACCGCCACCGAATACACCTACGACCCCCTCAACCGGCTCACTCAGGTCGTCTACGACAACGGTGATTCCCTGACCTATCATTACGATGCGGCAGGCAACTTGACCGAAACAGTCTCATCGGTCAACGCAACAAACGCCATTGTGGTGGTCAGCCCCGACAGCGGTGAAACCTGGCAGGCTGGCACAGCCCAGAACATCCTCTGGAACACGACCGGAACAGTTGGTGATGAGGTTTCCATCGAGTTGTACCGTGGTGGGGTTCTGGATTCCGTGCTCACTGCCGGCACCTTCAATGATGGTTCATACAGCTGGGCCATACCAGCGGGGCTCACGCCAGCCAGTGATTATCAGATCAAGGTTACTTCAACATCAAATCCAACATTTTCAGATTTCAGCAACACCTACTTTTCCATCACCACAGGCGACCACGTTCTCAGCACGATTTCCATCATCGGCCCATCGCAGGTCGGGGAAAACTCGTCGACAGGGTATGAGGTCACTGCATCCTACAGCGATGGCTCTACTGCACCGGTAACCGGGTCCGTTACCTGGAGCGACGACTCCCCATATGCCATTCTGGTTGACGCTCAGCTAAGCACATCGTATGTCGATACAAGTCGTCCTGTCAACGTCACAGCCGAATATACAGAAAATGGAGTAACTAAAACCGTCACCAAAGCGGTAACCATCCTTAATTCCATTCCCGGTATTCCCGGCTCCGGAACAAATGTCGCCCAGACAACCCAGGGCAGTTATGTACGCCTGGCCCTGACCGGGCTTATTCCCGGCTCCATTGTCACGATAACCAGTGATGACGGCGTATATACATCCACCTTTACCGTTCCTGACAGCGGCAGGCTGTTTCCTGAAGTACGGGCCGGTGCAACTGGAACCCTGCATATCACCATTACCGATGCAGACGGCAACCCCATTGACCAGCAGACCATTGGTCTTGATGTGGTGCCCTCGACCGACCGGGTGACAAACCAGCGGACCTCTCCGGGCAACCTGGCAACCACCACCTCTTTCACCCGGCCGACAGGCTACAGCGGTGCGGTTGTGGTCAGGTATACGGCACAACCGTCTGAAAGCAGCGCAATCGGAATCCTCACCGACCTTCCAGCAAGCGGTGATTCTCTCGCAGGCGGCACAGTATCATACACAGGCACGGCCACCTCTACGACTGACAGCGGGCTTGCCATCGGCCAGGTCTACTATTACCGGGTCTACCCCTATTATGCCGTTTACGTCTCCGACGGCCAGGGCGGGCAAACGCTTGACCATTACCAGTTCGGACCCGGAGTGACCTCCAGCGCCAGAACCGACCTGACCGGCTCATTGGCCGCCGACCTCACCCTGAATAATGACAACGTTCATCCATATCGCCTCACCGGCTCATTCACCGTTGAACAGGATGTCAGCCTCACGATCAATAAGGGTGTAACCATCTATGGCAATAACCGCAGCAGTCGCCTGATTGTTAACGGTAACTTGATCGCCGAAGCCACCGGCGAGAGCGACCGCATTGTCTTTACCTCCAACAATGCCACCCCTGCGGCAGGAGACTGGGGATATATCCAGTTTACTCAAACCAGTACCGGCAGCCTGAAATATGTGACTATTGAGTATGGCGGAGACAATAATGACTCTTCCTATGACCATGGCCTTCTTTCCGCCGGTTTGTATATCGATAGTTCGCCGACCATTGATCATTTGCTGCTACAACATGTAGCTGATGTATCGCAACATATCGGCGGTTATGCACAGTCAGCAGCAGGGATCTGGATTCGATACGATGCTGCACCGATCATTCAAAACAGTGTCATTCAGGATATTGAATCCTGGGGTATCTATGCCAACCAGACAGATACCACCAAGGCAACCGGTGCCTTTCAGATACTCAACAACAGGATAAATGTCGCCACCGGCGCTCTTCGCTATTGTTATCATAGTGATGGAAACGAACCAATTATCATCGGCAACGATACCACCGGCAGTGGCTACAACGGCTCACTGGTTGTTCAAGGCACGCTTACCGGCACCGGCCATGTCTGGCAGCAGGATGTGACATTAGTGGGACAAGTGGTAATTGCCACAGATGCAAGCCTGACCATCAACCCCAATATAACCATCTATGGCAATGATCGCAGCAGCCGGTTGATAGTTCAGGGCAACCTGACCGCCGAGGCCACCGGCGAG
>WFZC01000141.1 GCA_015489765.1 Desulfobulbaceae bacterium | reverse complement strand
CTCCGAGGAGTAGTGTTCTGTGGCGGGTCTTGACTATACATGTAGTATGTCGAGAAGCGCCACAGGATACACGACGCAGTAGATCGAAGTTTTTACGATGCCATCACCAAAAAATGTGCGCAGAATGACAGACGTTTAATGCAGTGATTCACAAGACTCTTTGTTTTCAGCGCATTTCAACAAAGCACTCAGCATGTGCTGAACATAATCAATGCGAATTTCACCGGCGCGTCGGAGTTCGGACTTCTTTCGGACAGGTAACCGGCGAGTTACCCGGGGAACGCCACCTGCGTATTTTCCTTGTGTTACCTGGGCGTCAAGAAGAAATTTTATCGCGGAACGAATGGATGACTGGATGGTATTGCGTAGCATAGCATCATCCCGGCCAATAATATCAAGGATGGCAAACAGAGCTTCCACCCGGGTGGCTGTTGGCGTAGTCCTTCCCTGTTTGTTGAATCCGCCGATTATCTGTTGTTTTCTGCCATAGAGAATTTGTTCCTCAATAATAGCGAGGCTGACGTTGCGGGCATAGGCAATGACTTCATGCCGAGGCAGAATTTTTTCCGGATAATTGGGCAGGGAAACAAGTTTGGCACAGGCGACAAGCGACCACGGGTCAGAGGTGATTATATCACGGTTTTTTATCAAAAACCTGAGCCCCTTGGCTGCAGCCGTAAGCCACTGCGGAGAATGATCCAGCTGGTAGAGCATTAACAGGCCCAATGCGGCCTCACCAGGGTAGTAGAGTGAAGCGGGCCGTAATCGTTTCCCCCTCCTGGAAGGAATATACCGGGTGGCAAAACGACCATCACTGTTTTGCATAAACAGAAGGAAACGGCCGACCCTGTGCAAATCATCACGTGAAATGGTATTTGGCACTATTTTTTCAGTGCTGATAAGGGCGGCAAGTCCCAGGCCGGCACCTCCGAGCTTGACCATTGCCGGACCTTTCCGATGTGTTATTGCAGGTAATGACCAGATGCCGAGCATATCTGCATGACCGGGAATCGGGGCCACGCAGTGGGCAATAAGAAACCGGGCTGATCGGCGCAGGGCGGCTCTAACATTGTCCCTTTCATCAGGGACCTGGGGCCACGCCTGCGCCAGAGCATACATCGCACCCGCATGCCTGATAATGTTATATTGCGGCTTAAAACGATGATGTGCCGGCAAGAGTTTGATCTTATAGGAGAACCGGCCATTCTGATTGTTTGCCCTGACCAGATAGGTTGTTGCCCGTTTGATGGCGCATTGTATCTCCTTTTGGGTAACAACCCGCTTTGTTGGTCCTTGAGCAGCATGGAGCATTGTACAGCCCGCGCCCGGGAGGAAACCAATACATACCGGCAAAACAACTGAGACCCAGAATAATCCGTGGAAGTGGTAGGGTTTTATGCACACCTTTGCCAACATGCCTATTGCTGCCTGGGCAATCATTTTTTTCCATGCCATCTGCTGCGGATAAGGTCTTTTTCCTGCTCTATTGTCAACGGGGGCGCACCCATGAGATCAGAAAAAAGAGTTGCCGCAGGATCATCTTCCGAGGCCGGGATGTAGCTGTCCCTGGCCGCCGGTGTGGCAACCTCTGAAGGTTCCGGAAAATAGGTCACCCTGGGCAACCATTTCCCCTTGCCGATTCTGCAGGCCACGCCGTAAGAAAGCGGGGTTTGTCCATCTTCCCGGCGGGTTACCTCATATTGTCGGCAATAGCGGCCCTGTTTATCCACAAAGGTATTGACAGGAGTCACCCGGACACGTTGCCCCTTAAGAGAGAACCCCATGCCGCTGACTGTGGTTTCAAGCCCTCTGCTTAATTTCTCATTCAGGATGCCCGGTGCGTAGGCCATCCGCTCCGGCCTGGAGAGGCCGGCGGCAAACCAGCCTGTCCCGATTCCGATCATAAAAATCATGGAAAAGGCCAGAATATGGGCCGGCTGCCAGGTGTCAATCCGCAGCCGGGAACGGAAACGGTCCCACAAACCCGGTTGCTCCCCGGCCCTGTCCCGATAGTTGACTATCCCCTCGACAAGATATTCAGGGACCTCCTCGTGCACAGGGGCATCATATACCGCCTGAAGAAGGGGCGTACTTTTTTTCAGGAGCTCAACCCGTTCCCGTGCTTCAGCGTTTGTCTCCAGGGTGTGACGAATTTCGTTGCTTTCATGATCGTCAAGTTTACCATCAACAAAGGCCATCAATTTTTCATCGCTCAGGTCAACCATTGGCACCACCATTGTTTTCCGCCGGCATATGCCGCGACTTCTTGGAGCCGTAGACCAGTTTCGCTAACTTGATACGGGCACGAGCCAGCCGACTCATGACCGTTCCTACAGGCACAGCAAGGGTGTCGGCCGCTTCCCTGTACGACATACCGTCAACACAGACCAGTGCCAGCACCGCACGATCATTCTCGGAAAGGCGGGCCATGGCCTGTTTGACATTATCAAGCAACATCCTGGCCTCGATTTTATTATATTCGTTCTTGACGGCATCCCCACCGTCATATTTTTCGTCAAAACTGGAATGGGAAGTACGGAATTTCAAAGAACGTGAAGCATCAATCCTCAAGGTGTGGATTATCCTGAACATCCAGCTGTCCATACGGGTACCTTCCCTGAACTGGTCTCGGCGGGACAGGGCCCGCTCACAGG
>WFZC01000140.1 GCA_015489765.1 Desulfobulbaceae bacterium | reverse complement strand
CTGAACAGGCCCGGCAGGAACTCGGGGTGCAGAATATTCATGTGCCGCCGGCCGGGATTAGCCGGCTCTGGTCCGATATTCCGCCGGAACCTGAAAATATCCGGGAGATCCTTGTCCCGGTTCTCTCCTGGATCGATACCAGTCTCCGGCCGGGAGACTTTCTCCTGGTCCAGGGCGATTTCGGGGCCTGCCACCTGGTTCTCGAGCACGTTACCGGAAGCGGTATCATCCCGGTGTATTCCACGACCAGGCGCGAGGCGCAGGAGCAGCACCTGGAGGACGGCACCGTCCACCTGCTCCATACGTTTCGTCACGTTCGCTTCAGAAGATATGGAAGATAAGGAGCTTGTTATGCGCAGGGTTTTCTTGAGCTTTCTTGGCCTTGGACAGAAAGGTTACGGCTACAGGGAGACGATCTATGAGATGGCTGGACAAAGGACTTCCGAAACTCGATTTGTCCAGGTTGCAGAACAGGAACTACTCGGATGGGAATACTTTGATATTCTGTATATCGTGGCGACGAAAGCATCGAAAGATGAGCATTTCTCTGCACTTGAGCAGGAGCTGTCCGCATGCAGAGGCGATGTTTGTCTGATTGAGCTTGAAGAAGACATGAGCGGGGAGGGACAATGGGGCTGGTTCGAGAAGATCTATGATGTCATCCAGGCGGGAGATGAACTCTGTGTTGACCTCACGCACGGTTACCGGTCGATCCCGATTATTTTTTCCACGGCGATTCATTTTTTATATAGGACCAAGAGGATACGCCTACAGCATGTCCTGTACGGCGCCTTTGAAAAAGACCGGCAGCTTGCGCCGATTATCGACATGCGTCGATTTTTTGATATCAACCTCTGGGCCGACGCCGTCGGCAGGTTGACCGATGACGCCGACGCCGAGAGTATTGCCCGATTGGCCGGAGAGGCAGACAGGCATCAATTTCCCGAGCTTGCAACGGATGACTTTGTCTCTGCCTGTATCGACGTGACCCGCAGAATTAAAAGCGTTGATGTCAATAACGTTGCAGAGAAGTCATGTGAACTGCTCCATAAGGTTGGGCAGATGAAAGAGAACAGTTCTTCGGGAACAGCGAGGCTCCTTGAACTGGTCCATGATAAATTTTCTCCGCTCGCCCATCCTGTCACCGGCAATCCTGACAAATCTGGATATACGCTTGACTACTATCGGATTCAGCTTGAACTCGCCCGGCTCCTGCTGGGCCATGGTCTGTTCATGCAGGCCTTCACTGTCATGCGGGAATGGCTTTCTTCCTTGGTGATGCTGTATTTCGAAGAGCAAGGGAAGATGAATGCCAACAAACGCCGGAAGCGGAATACAAGATATGGCGGAATATTGTTTGACATGCTCCAATTTCCCGAAAAGAGATGGGATTTCGGCTCAAGGGAAGAAGAGTTTGAGAGAGTTCACCCTTTTTATGAACAACTCAAAAAGATGGGGGCGCTGGAGCCGCTGATCGATGGCGAACAGATGGTGGCACACGAATTGTCAAAATATCGAAACGGTTTTGACCATGCCTGGCTGGGCAAGGCGGGCATGAACGATGATCTTGAGAACAAGGGGGAGTATTTCCTGGAACGGTTGGAAAGGGTTTTCGGTGCCCTTGAAGCCCATGATGCTTTTTCCAACCGGAGAGCAAGGTAACAGGGCAGAAAAACATGGCGATACAGATTCAGCAATACACCTTTCATTGCCGCTTTACCAGCGAGGCCCGGTTGCCCGGCTACCTTGGCTCTACCCTGCGTGGCGCCCTGGGCTGGTCCCTGAAGAAGACGAGCTGTGCCCTGCGGCGGCAGCAGTGTGCAGACTGCCTGTTGCGACAGCAGTGCGCCTATGCCTGGATATTCGAGACCGAGCGCTACGAGGCCGGTGATGGCCGCACCATCAATGCCCGCCCCCATCCCCTGGTCATCCAGCCGGAAGAGCAGGTCTACGGCGAGAAAGCAGAGGGAGACGACCTGAGATTTTCCCTGCTGCTCCTCGACAGGGCCAATAGTCTGCTGCCATATATTGTCCATGCAGTACGACTCATGGGCGAAGCCGGCATCGGCTCGGGCCGCAGGGCCGGCCTGGGCAGGTTCGCCATCACCGAGATCAGGGCAGGGAATGATCTTGTGTATGATCACCAGGAGAATGTTTTGCACCAACCGGCAACCACAGGAAAAATCAGGCTTGACCCATGCCCGGATCACGGCATAAGTTCATTACAGGTTCTCCTTCATACGCCGCTGCGCCTCAAACAGCACAACCGCCTGAAAATGGACCTGCCCTTTGATACCTTCATCCGCGCCTGCCTACGCCGCATCGCCGCACTGGAAGAGGCATATGGCCAGGGTGAGCCGGACCTGGACTACCGGGGCCTGGTGGAGCGGGCGGGCCGGGTGAAGGTTGGCAAGTCATCCATCCGTTGGCACCCCCTGTTTCGTTGGTCCAACCGTCAAAAACAGAAGATTTCACTGGCCGGCCTGGCGGGCAATGTCACGTACCGGGGTGAGCTAGCGGAATTCATCCCGCTTCTTCGCTATTGCGAACAGGTCAACATCGGCAAGCAGACCGTGTTCGGTCTGGGCAAGATACGACTGGTTGGTTGAACGGGGCGTTACCTCGTGGTGATAACGTGGTGCCAGGGGGTGTGATACCGGCGATTGCTGCCGTCTGGTTCTTGGCGTAACATCAACAACCTGCACGCAAAGAAAACCTAAGTGGAGAGAACAGACATGGACAAAACAGTACTGAAAATCGCCCTGGCAGGGCTCTGCCATGATCTGGGCAAGTTTGCCCAGGGATACCTGGAAGTGTCGCCAGAGTATCGGGAGAGAAACGCCCCCCTCTACCAGCCGGTACGGGAAGGCCGGTACAGTCACCTGCACGCCCTTTTTACTGCCGCCTTCATTGAACAACACCAGGAACTCCTGCCACAGGATCTTTTCAGCCGAACCTGGGGCGATGGCGACATTTTTTTAAATATCGCTGCCTGTCATCACAAGCCCGAAACGCCGATGCAGTGGATTGTTGCCCGGGCGGACCGGATTGCCAGCGGCCTTGATCGTGCCACATTCGAGCATGGTGAAACTATTGCGTGGAAAGACTTCAGGAAGACCAGGTTACTCCCCATTTTCGAGGCCCTGGGGCCGAAATATTGTGAGAAGTTCACTTCAAGCGAGGATTACCATTTCGTCTATCCATTGGAGGCGATTTCCTCGCAATCCATTTTTCCGGTGAGCAGGCAGAAGGTTTCCCAGAAAGAGGCAGGAGAAGAATACCGTAAGCTTTTTCAACTGTTCCGCCACAAGCTGGGCGAACTCTATCACCGGGATGCCGACACATCGCTCTGGGCTCAGCATTTTGACTCTCTCTACATGACCATGACTTCGATGATCCCTGCGGCCCGCGTAGGTGATGTTGTCCATGATGTCTCGCTGTACGACCATAGCAGGGCCACGGCAGCCCTGGCCGCAGCCCTGTACCGCTACCACAAGGATACCAACACGCTGGATACGGCGGCCATTAAAGAAAACAGGACAGACAAACTCCTGTTGGTCAGTGGTGATTTCTACGGTATCCAGAATTTCATCTTCGGCCGTGCCGGGGAATCGCGGAGATTTCGTTCAAAGCTGCTTCGGGGGCGCTCATTTGCCGTGGCCCTTTTCACCGAACTGGCAGCTGATCTGCTGTGTGAACGGCTTCGCCTGCCTTTTCTGTCTGTGGTCTTGAATGCGGCTGGCAAGTTTCATCTTGTTGCCGCCAACACGGAATCGGCACGCAGGACAATCGACGAGGTTCGCCAGGAGATCAATGACTGGCTTTTCAAGATCACCTACGGCCAGAGCAGCATGGGCATCATCGCCACTCCGGCGTCGCCGGACAAGTTTACCTGCCCGGAGTTCAGCAACCTCTGGCAACGACACCTGGTAAACCAGGAGGAGGCCAAGCAGCAAAAAATCGATCTCGCTCTTTATGGGGGAGCTGTGCCTGATTTTTTGGATTCATTCAACAATGAAGTTGGAGTGTGTCCTCTTTGTGACATCCGTCCGGCTGATCCAGGGACCAGGGGCGACAGGGTGTTTAGGGATTCCGAAATCACCACCTGTCGAGTGTGCCGGGATCATGTATTGCTGGGCACCACTTCGGTCAAACACAGCATGTTCGCCATCTGCCACCAGGACAGTGACCTTGCTGGCAAGGGGCTGCTGGTTCCTGTTTTTGGCCGGTATCAGGCCATGGCGACCGACAACGATTGCCATACCCTGGCACAAAGGGGTGAATTGAAAAAACTCATGGAACTTGAAACTGATCAGACGGGTGCTCTGCGGTGCCGGGCCACGGTCCGTCTTATCAATGGATATGTGCCTGTCTATACCGAGTCCGACAACCAGAACGATTTGTTATTCGAGGGGGACCGCCTTGACACCACCAAGGAAGAACTCATTGCCGAAATCAAGGAAGGAGCACCAAAGACCCTCAATCATATCGCGCTGATGGCCCGTCACTATGATGAAAAAGGAGATCCAAGCGGCACCGAAGCGCTGGGGATCCTGAAAGCTGACGTGGATCAGCTCGGTATGCTGCTGGGCTGCGGTTTACCAAAAAAACGGTATACCTTTTCCCGGCTTGCCACGTTGAGTCGTCAGCTCAATAATTTTTTTACGCTTTACCTGCCGCACCTCTTGCGGAACACGAAGGAATTCAACCAGGTGTATACGGTTTTCGCCGGCGGTGACGATCTTTTCCTCATTGGTCCCTGGAACAGGATGGCCGACCTGGCCGGGCATCTGCGCCAACGGTTCCAGGAATTTGTCTGCGGTAACCCAAACATTACTTTCTCGGTAGGCATCACGCTACATAAGCCACACACGCCCATTGACCGGTTGGCTGAAGCCAGTGAAGAGGCATTACTGGCGGCCAAGAGGGCAGGGCGCAACCGAGTTACCATGTTCGCTGAAACCGTGACGTGGGATACTTTTACCAAGCTAATGGAAAACCGAGTGGTTATGGAAGATTGGCTGAAAAATGACTTTATCAGCCGGGTCATGTTTTACCGCTTCAACCAGTTTGTCGAGCTGGCCGAAGAAGAGGGGCGCCTTGTCGGAGCAACGGCTGTTCCGTTGGATAAGATTGATTGCGTGAAGTGGCGGGCCATGTTCGGTTATGCCTTGGCCCGCAATGTCAATACGAAAACACCGGTCGGCGAGCAGGCCCTCAAGGAGGTGGCGGTCATGGCCGACTGGTTGACGAAATACCGGGGAGGGCTCCGCATTCCTCTCTGGCAGATTATGTATGAACAACGTTCATAACAGAAATGACGGAGGACAGCATGGCAGAACTAGCTCTTTGGAAAGACAAGAAAAACAAGCAGATTGACCCGACGCTTTTTTCCGTTACTGCGGAGCAGATGGCCCGGGATATTGGTCAGGAAGGCAGAGGTAAGAACAAGGGGACCCAGTTGCGTCGGTTTTTCGACGAGCTGGTTCGGATCAATACCCGTGCCCAGCGCGAAGGAGACAACTGGAACCTCACCCATCCCCTGGTACACATGATGCTGGCCAAGGCTGCCTATGCCCAGGGCAGGAACCTGGTCACAGAGTCTTTTGTCAAGCTCATGCGCGATGGTATCTCCCAGGTTCATGATCGGGAAGACCTCCAGGTCCTGACAAATTTTCTGGAGGCCTTTATGGGGTTCTACAAGGTACATGGTCCGAAATAAGAAGGCATCAAGCCAACAGACAAGGAGTGTTGCGATATGAAGCTTAATCGAATTTACACCATAAGCGGCAAGATTGTCCTGGAAAGTGGTCTGCACATCGGAGCGGGAGACACGGAAATGCACATTGGCGGCACCGATAACCCGGTGGTCAAGCACCCGCATACCAATGAACCCTATATCCCTGGTTCTTCCATCAAGGGAAAGGTGCGGTCGTTGCTGGAAATGAGAAGCGGCCTGATGAACTATACCGGGGGCAAGCCGGTGAGCGCTTCGGTGCTCGAGAAGGAGCTGGATGAGCAGCAACGGAAAGAGGCCAAAATGATCCTTAAACTTTTTGGTTCCAGCGGTGCTGATAAGAAGGAGATCAGCAGGGTGGGGCCTTCCAGGCTTTCTTTTGCTGACTGCTCATTGAGTGAGGAGAGCCGAGACCGCACTCGAGACGCCAACCTGCCATATACCGAAGTGAAGAGCGAAAACTCCATCAACCGTATCAAGGGTACGGCGGAAAATCCCCGCTTCACCGAGCGGGTTGTGGCGGGCCTGAGTTTCGACTTCAATATCACGATTAAAGAGATGGACGGAGATGTCGGCCTGGTGGAGTATTTGCTGACCGGGCTGCGAATGCTGAGCATGGATGCCTTGGGTGGCTCGGGGAGCAGGGGCTATGGTCGGGTCCGCTTCGAGTTCGAAGACGCGGAAATACAGAAAAATTTTGACGCAGCCATGGTCTGACAGGGAGGTTGTCGTGAAGCTCTTCGCTATTACCATCAAACCACAGTCTCCTTTTGGCACACCTCTCAAGGGAGACACCCTTTTTGGCTCGTTCTGCTGGCAGGCGGCTTACGACAACACCCTGCTGAAAGGAGGCCTGGACCATTGGATCGGCCAGTACCCGGAGAGACCGTTTCTGGTTGTTTCCTCCGCCTTTCCGCAGATCATCGAAAAGTCGGGCCGGTCTATCTATGCCCTGCCACGCCCCGCGGTCCCCCAGAGTTGGCTGGATAAAAACGATGACAGTGATTGCGCCACCCTGGTCAGGACCAGGAAGGAAAGAAAAGCACGGCGTTGGCTGCTCGTGGGCGAGGATCTTCAGGTTACTTTTGACTGGGACCACCTGGTCGATGACCAGGGTCTGAGCAAGCGCATCGCCGCCTCTCTGGAGATGGAGGATGTCGATTGCTGCTTTGTTCGTCAATTCACCCAGAGCCACAACACCATCAATCGGCTGACAAACACGACCGGGACGGGATTTTTTGCCCCCTTTCCCATGGAGAATTTTGTTTACCTGCCAGGGATGGAGCTGGTGATCTTCGTCCTGGCCGATGAGAACGCCCTCGATGAAGAGAATGTACTTGTCGGATTTGAGCGCATCGGCGCCTTTGGTTTTGGCAGGGATGCCTCCACCGGGCTCGGCCGTTTCGATATCGGTGAATGCGAGGAATTGGCTCTACCCGAAACAGAAGCTGCCGATGCATTGCTGACGCTTGGGCCTTGCGTGCCTGGTCCACATGAATACGATCAGGCATGGTTCAATCCATTTACCCGGTTCGGCCGCCATGGCAGTGACCTGCTGCATACTGGCAGGCCATTCAAGAATCCGGTGGTCATGGCCGATGAGGGCGCTGTTTTCAGACCGGTTGCCGTGGAACAATTTTCGAAACCATATATGGGCCAGGCTGTATCCGGAATCTCAAAGGCCCAGCCGGAAGCGGTCTGCCAGGGCTATTCCCTGGTGCTTCCCATACGCTTGTCTGCATAGGAGGGATACATGGAGACACTCTACCTCAAACTCGCAGTGGCCTCACCCATTTCCATCGGATGTGATGAGGTCTATGAGCCGACCGGTTTCGTGGTTGATGAAGAAGCCCGTGAATTGATCAGTTTCGACACCCATGAATTCCTGCAGATGCTGGACAAAGACTCCCTGCAGCGTTTCAGCGCCATCTGCGCCAAAGGCACCATCAGTTCCCTGCTTGAGCTGATGCGTTTTATGCGACAGAACCGGCAGCACGCGCATGGAGAGCGATGCGAGTTGACCCCTGCATTCCTGGACCACTATCGGCAGGTTCTCGGGATGAAGAATAACCCAAAGGATATCCAGCAGGGGCTGAACAACTTTAAGATTGGCCGCACCGCTTTCAACGCACATACCAATTTGCCGGTTATCCCTGGTTCCAGTATCAAGGGGGCGATCCGGACAGCGGTGTTGAATCTGCGTAATAATGGTAATACCTTCCCTTCTTTTAGAGGGAGGCAAGCCAACCGGAAGCTTCAGGAACACCTATTAAAATACCAAACACAGCAACTGGCTAGCGATCCTTTTCGTCTGGTCAAGGTATCCGATTTTGTACCGGCTGGTGACTTCAGGCGCCGGGTTCTCTATGCGGTCAACCTGAAAAAACGCCCTTCGGAGCGTGAGTCCCAAGGGCCACCTCAAATACTTGAGGTCATCGAGTCAGGGGCCGAGTTCATCGGTACTATTAGCATCCAGAAACCGGGACGTAAATCACGGGTGCAGGCGCCAGTGACCAGGGAAGAAATACTGCAGGCCATGAAACAGTTTTATGGCGATGAAAACAGACGAGAAAATCATGATTTGAGTAGAATCTATTGCCAACCGTTACAGTTGGATTCACAGGGCCTGCCCCTGAGAGTAGGCCGACATAGCGGTGCAGAATGCGTCACCGTTGCTGGCCACCGTGCCATCAAGGTCAGTCCGCCAAGGAAAAAGCCATTGAAATTTCAGGATCATGCTACAACCCTTTGGCTGGCTGCTGAATCAAAGAAACCTGGCTCCACGATAGGACTTCGTCCTTTTGGCTGGACAGTTCTATCTCCCCTGAAGAGCGGGGAGATGGAGACAATGAAAAAGTCAGCCTGTCTCCTTGAGCAAAAAAGGCTGGAGATGATCAGGAACAGGACAGAGAAGCAGCGGATAGAGAGCGAGCGGCGAGCACGCCAGGCTGTTGAAGAAAAGAAGGAACGGTTACGAAGAGAGGACGAGGCCCGTCGTAAGGCCGAGGAAGAGATTGCCAGACGCGAGGCAGAACTGGCCGCCATGCCCGACGACAAGGCGTGGCTTGTCAGGCGCGAACAGGATAACAACTGGAAGGAAGACAACTCTGCCCTGCTTGCCGATGCAGAAAGTTTTTTCGAGAATTTTTCTGCGCCGGGAATCGATGCACTGGATATGCTTGGTGAGTGGTTGAGTAAGAAATGGCCAGGAATAATGCAGAATCCTGAAGCCACCAAGGGTAAGAAAAAGAAAGCCAAGTACAAGGAGAGGCCAAGTACACTCGCCAAAAGGATTCTTAAATTGCAAGAGGATGAACAGTAACGTACATTGCTGACGAGAGTTTTTCCGCATCAACCTGGAATGGTCTCTTTTGTTCTCTGTGCAGAGGGATATATACAGTGTTGCTGCCACTTTTCTGTAACCGGTAAGCTGGCAAGAATTTACACCAACCGGTACGCATGCCTGGCGGAGAAGTTGGCTCACACCAAATACAGTACCAGCGTTAATTATGTCTGGCATTGTTTTGTTGCCAACCATTTCTTGAATGAAACCGTTGTAAGAGGCGTGGAAGGTGGGGAGAAGATACACGAATTCTATTATAATTTTTGTTTTCACCATGTTACAAGCCTCAAGAAGTTGTGGTGTAAAACTGTGTCAGTCCCAGTTTCCATAGAAGGAATGGTGCCCGAATTTGCCTTGCTAACAAATGGATTTTATTACTGTAATGTAGGGTAGGGTTTGAGAGAATGCCCCGACCAGAGGGGATTACGACTTGATTATTTCTCCTTGTGATTTTTGGGCCAAAAGTTTGAGAGAATGCCCCGACCAGAGGGGATTACGACCAAGTCGGGGTGGGCCTGGCTGAAGGACCTGTGGAAGTTTGAGAG
>WFZC01000139.1 GCA_015489765.1 Desulfobulbaceae bacterium | reverse complement strand
TTTCTCGGCAAGCAGCTGGATAAGGAGACCGGTCTTGTCTCCATGGGCGCCCGTTACCTTGATCCCAAGACCGGCAGGTTCACCCAGCCCGATCCGGTCGGCCTGGTTGATCCCGCCACCGGCAAGGTCAATCAGGCAACCTGGCGCTTTCTGAACTACTGCTGTGGATTGATGGAAATTAGCAACTCTAATATTTCCCGGTGAAGTAATCTTCAAGGATTTTTCCGTGGTCAAAGACCAGGGGCGGCAGGGAGGCGCGGGTAAATATTTTTGCTTGCAGGGCATCATCCGCTCCCTGGGGAGTCCCTTTTGCCCAGGCGATGAAAACGGTTGAGAGCGTGTGCTGCCTGGGATCGCGTTCAGGATCAGAATAGGTGTGGAACTGCCTTACCAGGGTAACCTTCAGCCCTGTTTCTTCCCTGGCCTCACGGATGGCGGCATGTTCACAGGATTCACCATAATCAACAAAGCCGCCGGGCAATGCCCAGCCAAATGGAGGATTTTTCCGTTCTATCAGAACGACTCCTCCCTCTGTTTCAATGATAATGTCCACAGTGGGAACAGGATTTTTATACAGGGGTATTGCGGTACCGCATTTCGGGCATTTCATGGGAGTGTATTCGTTATTCTTCCAGGCAGAGCGCCCGGATGTCCTGCCAGTTTGAGACGGTTGGCAGGCAATGGCGGTTTTTGTTCCAGGGATGGTCAAAAACAATGGCGCCAATGCCGTCCCTGCTTAACTCGGTGCAGGTTTCAGCCCGGTCGTCGATGAAATGGCTGAGACCGGCCTGCTTGATGGGCAGCGCCTTGTTATCATGGGCGCCTATGGCAATGATTCGGATACGGGAACAGGCCCCTGGGGGCAGGAATTTCTCCAGCCAGGCATACACCGGCCTAGCCTCCGGCCTGGCGGTGACCACCGTCACCTCCGTCTGTTCGGTAAGCTCGCCAAGGACCTGAACCGCATCGGGCATGGGCTGCAGGCCGGTACCTATGGAATCGAGCAGGATTTCCATAAAGATCGCCTGCACGATTTCCGGGGCGATTTGCAGGCATTGTTCCACTTCAAAATTTGTAATATCCTCGATACGGATATTACAAAAGTCATATTTTTCACAGGCCAGGCGGATAAACACCTCGGCGGTATCGGCGATAACGCCGTCAAAGTCAAATCCCAGCAGGGCCGGGTTTATTCTGCCCGGTATGCTGTTCATGCCCCTGCCTGCCATGATTGTTCAATTTCCCTGACCTGGCGGACAAGTTCTGCGTTTACCGGCGTATCGATACCCAGCTGTTTCCCCTGTTCAACGATAAATCCGTTAATGGCCTCTATTTCGGTGGGACGTTGTTTGAGGACATCCTGGAGCATGGAAGAGGTGTTGTTCCGCGTCCTGCGGCAGACTGCAAAGGCAGTGGCAACCGGATCATAATCAATTTCTATCTGTTGGGCCCTTGCCACGGTCATGGCTTCTGAGACGGCCTTTTTCATGCTGTTTCGGATTGAACATGAGGTGAGCAGCTGGCCGTTTTTTCGCCTGTGGATGGCTGTCAGGGCATTGATGGCCACATTGACAAAGAGTTTTTCCCAAATTCGGGCCATGATATCCGACACCGCTTCCGCCTCCAGGCCGGCCCTGTTGAAGAGGGCAACCAGGTCATGGAGCCGTTTTGGCGGGGAGGGCAGGGGAGTGAGCAATCCGAACCTGGTCACTCCTGCTCCGCCATCCATGACCTGGCCCGGGGCCATAAGGGTTGCTCCCGCAGACGAGACAGCGGCTACGGCAATCCCTCTTGTCCGTCGCAGATTTTCCAGGTGGGCCATGCCGTTTTGCAGGCCGACAATCAACGTATCTTCTCTGATGAGAGGAGATGCATGCAACAGGGCCTGGGCTGTGGCACCGCTTTTGACGCAAAGAAGAATAACTTCGCATTGGGAAATAGCGGTCGGGTCAGTGGTGATAACCGGATGGATTGTTGTTACCTGTGAGGCATCAGTTCCCTGATACAGGGTAATTCCACTGCCGGTAATATGGTCTGCCCGTTGCCGGTTATGATCGAGCAGGGTGAGGGATTCTTCCTTTTTCACAAGCAGTGGTGCCAGCCGCACCGCCAGCATGGAGCCCAGGGCGCCCGGACCAACAAGGACAACATGCATGGCTGGATGTTATTTTATATCCGCGTCTTCTATGATGACCTTGTATTTGTAGCCGGCGCCGAAATCCCTGTCTGCATGCAGGGTGCCTTCAACCAGGACCGTGGAATCAAGTTTCGGGTCTGCCTGGGTCGTGACAACGAGATCATGGGTGTTTTCCATGGGATTGCCAGTGCCATCCTGGATATGGACCCAGTTTTTACCCATGATCATGTGAGAAATTTTGACCACCTTACCCCGGACCCGCACCTTTTTGTTGTTCAGTTTCTTCCCTTGGCTGAAACATTCACCAACGGTATAACCGTTTTTCCCCTTGGCCTTGTCAACCTTGATGTCCTTTGCCGGGACAACAGCGCTGCTGCTGCCACCGGAGGCCATCATCGTCCCACCCATCATCCCGGCGCCGCCGGCCATGGGAGAGACCGTCTTGCCGCCGCCCTGCTCCGCCCGCAGGGCCTCTGCAAAGCTGTTCTGCCCGTCCGATGTCATGGCTGCCTTGCCACCATGCGGGTTGGCCATTGATGCCCGGTCGTTCTGTTTAAGGCCGGAAGAAAAAATTATTGTTTTAAAGGTGCGGCCAAGGGTCTTGGACTTGAAGTTGGTCATGGGCATACCCGGGAGACAGGTAACCTGCTCTCCTTGCGCGACCCTGGTCTCCGGGATAGCAACCCAGACATCTTTGGTGCCATTCTGCAGTCGCAGATAGGTATACCCCCCTGCATTCATGGTTTCAACCACCTTGCCCTGAAGAGGTTTCGCAGTGGGGGCGGCTGCGGCAGCTTTGTAAGGTATTCCCGCGCATATCCCGGTCAGGAAAAATATAATGAAAAAGAACCAGGGAAATATTCGGAGACGAAACATGATTGACCTCTTAAAAAGAAGATAAAGAAATTGGAGCGTTGCAATGTGAGCCGGTATCTCTGGTTATCAGATCGCAGGTTCAGGGGGGATATTTTATATTTTGGATTCCACCATCCTGCTGGTTAACAAAATTGTCGGAACAGCTTTTTTCCATCGTTGATTGTGTTCTTAAAGTATCGGTGATTTATACGCAGTTGCCCGGCAGCTGTCAAGAGCCATTGTTTCGGGAAAATTGCCTGGGCCCTGCCTGTCAGAAAGGGGTAACCGGTTTGGGCGGGATTGTCTGAGACTGGCCATGTTTTCATGGTTGACATAGTAATGAATATTATTATAAAGTAAAATGGTCTATCAAATAGCTGGGAAAATATCATCTTCCCGCCTTGTTGCCCATCTTATTTGTGGAGGTTTTCTATGGGATTGTTCACACTTTTGAATTTACAGAGTGATCAGGTTATCGATTGGGAGATGTGTCCCGAATACACCTTTGGAACATTTGAGTCCTGGGGTGGAAAGGAGCGGATTCGCAGCAAAAATGAACGTATTTATTATTTCTTTATTGATGACTGGGGGGATGTCCCCCGGCTTTGTCTCATGGAACGGGGGATAAAGCATGCCCGTGTAGTTGCTGAAATACTCGCACCGGAGGATATGGTGCAAAGGTGTGTTGACGGCCAAGGCAAGGTTGCCCTGTACGAGAGGAGCTATGGTATCAACGAGGAGTTGAAGAGCTGGCTTAAAGCCAATATCATCGAGGCGACAGACAGCTCCAGAATTATTCCTGTGCAAGAACAGAAACAGCAAGGACTTGGAGAAAGCGGCCTGCCCGGAGTCGATGAAGTGCAGACGCAGGTCCAAACTATCACCCTTCCCGCTGGCCCTGCAGAACTCTCTGAAGAGGATGTTGTCGTCCTTGTACAAAAGTACAACCTGGTCGATCATGAGCGCAATCCCACCGGTGACTTTCCCAACGTACTTGTCGATAATGGAGATGGGGCAACCGTAACCGACCTGGTAACAGGGCTGATGTGGCAACGGGAGGGGTTGGATATTATGAGTCATCGTTCCATGCGCAAAGCTCTCGAAAAACTCAATAACGATGGCTTTGCCGGGCATAATGACTGGCGCTTCCCCTCAATGGCCGAGGCTCTTTCCCTGATGGAACGACAGAAAAACAAGGACCAGTACCTTCATCCCTGTTTTTCCACTGAGCAGCCGTTTATCTTTGTCGATGCTGTGCGCAAACCGGGGGGATATTGGTTCGTCGACTATAAGCATGGCCGGGCCTTCTGGTCTTCCGGGACAATCCCGGGGGGGTTTGGCCGCTTTTGCCGTCTTGACAGAGGGAGAAAATGAAAAAGTCCTTGAATTGATTATTTGCAAATTATACAATATTGAATGGGAAAGGAGTTCTTGCCGGAGAAATCCTTTCCCCTCTTTTAATAATGTTCCGTCCACCGGAAACAGGTGCCGATGTTCAGTGGTGAAAGGTATTGTAATGTACTGATTGTAACTGAAAAAGACGAAGGAGGCTTGACCATTGAAACGGATACTGGTTGTAGACGATGAAGAGCAGATTCGTCAGATGTTGGCACAGATGCTCGGTCATGAGGGATACGAGGTACACACCGCTGAAAATGGAGAAGAGGGCATGCGTCTGGTAACCCGTTACGCCTTTGATCTGATCATCACCGATATGATCATGCCGGTGAAAGACGGGTTGAAATTTATTATGGAACTTGTCCGGGATTATCCGGATATGCGGATTCTGGCTATTTCAGGAGGCGGGGCCATTAAAGCGGAACGGTATCTGACCATGGCCGGTTATCTTGGAGATATTGCCACCCTGGAAAAGCCATTTAAGCGGGAGGCAATACTGGAGCTTGTGGAAAAACAGCTTGAACAGAATCCCTGAAAAAACGATTCGTGGCCTCCGGATACATGGTATGGCCAAGATGGCAACAGGCCGGCGGGAAAATTTCCGCCGGCCTTTTATGATTTCCGCAGACTTGATTTGTGCGCCTGACGACTCTAATGGGCCCTGGCCAACCGTGTCTGTGGACGGGCATTGAGGTGCGCAATCTGCCGTTTACGGATAAATCCGTACTCGACAAGGTGCTTGATGTCCGACCACATGGTTTCACTTCCCATTATCGCAACGATAATGGATCCTTCCTTTCTTGAAAACTCGCCAACATAAGTCTGGCGGGCAGCCAGGGTATAACCTGTTTTGCCGCCCCTGGCCCCTTTGACCCTCCACAGTGCCCTGTTATGGTTATGCAGGGTTTTACCAAAAGAAGTCCTGATTTTTACCTGGCGCATACGCCGGGCGAATTCATTGTCTCTCATCGCATGACGAAAAATGGTTGCCAGGTCCCTGGCAGTTGAATGTTGTCCCTTTGCCGTCAATCCGGTGGCAGTCCGGCAGATTGTCCGGGTCGCCCCCCAGAGTTTGGCCCGCAGGGTCATCATGTGGGCAAAATCTTTTTCACTGCCGGCAATTTTTTCGGCCAGGGCAACACTGGCATCATTGGCAGAAGCCAACAGAACGGCATTGATCAGATCATCGGCCTTGTACTGCTTTCTGGTGTCGAGATAAATCTTTGACCTCGGCATGCAGGCGGCATGGCGGCTGACACCGACCCTATCGTTGTTGTTCAGGGATTTGATGGCGATCATGCCGGTCAGCACCTTAATGGTTGATGCGGGTTGGCGTGGAGTGTCGGGCGCCCGTGCAAACAGGGTCTCGCCAGTATCGGCATCCATGATCATGATACTTCTTGAGCTGATCCATTTCCCTATTTTCGGTAACCTGAGGGCTGGACGCCGGACAGGGGCAACCCGTTTCTTGACCATGGAAATATCACAGTATTCTCCAAGATCAATCCATCCGGTTTCCACCGCATATTCAATCGGCGCTATTTCCTGCTGTTGTCCGGGCAGGTGTTTAGCTGTCAGGTCAAGGATAGGTATTGGGGCACCGGCTGCACTGTGGACACAGATGAGCAGTACCGCAAGAATACAGAAAATTACTTGTTGGAGCCGAAAGTTCATGAAATTTTTTTTGTATAAAAAAATAAACCGGCATGGCAGGGCCTGATTCTTAAGCCATAGCCACAACAGACAGTGAAAATAGTTCCGAGCGACAAAACTGTGTGGGATATTTTTGGATTAGCCAGCATGTCTGAATGCACAACAAACTATAAAAAAATAGCATGGTACGCTTGCAACACGGGGTAACCCTATTTTCAGGTAAAAAGTCGATTTCTCCTATATTTGTAAAGTGTGTTTTCATCCTTTGTCAAGTTTTTTGGCCCGTTCTGTTGGTATTTTCTTAAATAAAACATGTGAAATTGCCATATTAGAAAAAAATAGCCGGTGGGATTTTGGTGTATTTAGCTTTGACATTAGTTGTTGAACCGGTATATTTTATACATGATTTTTTGTTGGGGAACAAGCGGTTCCGCCGATACCCGTTGACTAAGAGAGTAAAAAAACAAACATGATGGCGTCGTAAAAACTTCGATCTACTGCGTCGTGTGTCCCAGGGCGATTCGTGGGCAGACTATATGTATAGTCAAGACCAGCCACAGAAGACCACTGCTCGGAGTCTCCGCTCCGCTTACCTGTATCTCTGTGTTTTTACTTAGCCATCTTTAAGCATTGTCTGGACTTTTTACGAGTTCATCAAACATATATCTATCAATATGGCCGATCCGCAGTTACCAGTTCTCCAGAAGAACGTGACCACCTTAAATCAGCTTATTGACGAGAGTTGTCGTAAGTATGGCGACTTGCCCGCCGTCGGTATGGCTCTTGAGGAACCGCTTACCTACAGATCCTTCCATGAGCGGATTCTTCTGATTGCGGCTCTTCTCCAGGATATTGGTGTTTCCAGGGGTGACCGGGTAGGACTGTTGGGTGAAAATTCACAGAACTGGGTAACTGTCTATCTGGCAATTGTTCGCCTGGGGGCTGTGGCGGTGCCGGTGCTGCCCGATCTTCCCGAGGCCGATGTTCATCACATTCTGACAGAAATGGCATGTGATGTCGTTTTTCTTACCCAGCGGCAGATAGAAAAGATTTATGATATACAAAAAGAGCTGACAACAGTTGTTACCCTGGATGATTATATCGATGATACAGACGTGTTGCAGGTCCAGCCTTTTTCCGATTTTCTTGCAACGGCCTTCACCCGTTTTGAAGATGTGGCGGATACCGGCTCCTTTGCCTTTCCAGAGGTGGCTGCCCAGGATCCGGCTTCCATTCTTTATACCTCCGGCACTTCCGGTTTTTCCAAGGCGGTTATGCTCAGTCATGCCAATCTGTGCGCGAATGCGGCTTCGGCAACCGCCATTATTTCCCTTGAACCAGAGATGGTCTTTCTGTCCGTCCTGCCGATTGCCCATACCTATGAATTTACCGTCGGCTTTCTTTTGCCCATGAGCAGGGGATGCCGGGTTGTGTATGCGGGCAAGACACCCACCCCGGCCGTTTTACAGAAAATATGTGCCCGGGAGCGGCCCCATGGCATGCTGGTTGTACCGCTCATCATAGAGAAAATTTACAAAAAACGTATCCTGCCCACCATTGAAAAAAGCGCTTTCCTTTCTCTGTTATGCCGTTATTCCATGGGGCGTAAACTTGTCTATCGCAGGATAGGAAAGAAACTGGAAGGTTTTTTCGGCGGTCGCCTGATGGTCATGGGTATCGGCGGAGCGGCCTTGAATCCTGAAATTGAGGCCTTCCTGCGGACAGCCGGTTTTCCTTATTTAATCGGTTACGGAATGACGGAGTCGTCGCCTCTTGTCGCCGGTGGACCCTATGGAGATACCTCCATTGCCCTCTGTTCAACCGGCAAGCCCATACCCGGTGTCAGGATCAGGATTGCCGATGCCGATGAACAATCTGGTATTGGTGAAATCCAGGTACAGGGCGACAATGTTATGCTGGGGTATTGGAATGATCCCGAGGCCACTTCGGAAACGTTTACCGATGACGGCTGGCTGAAGACGGGAGACCTTGGCCTGATTGACGAAAGAGGAAATGTCCATGTCAAGGGACGTTCAAAGTCGGTTATCGTTCTGGCCAACGGTGAAAATATTTATCCTGAGACCATCGAGCACAAGTTAAATAGCTATCCCCTGCTGGTGGAATCCCTGGTGCTTGAGAACAGAGGGAAAATCGAGGCCTGGGTTTATCCCGACTATGATTTTATCGATGAAGTCACCGCCGGACAATCCAGAGAACAGCGGCACACTTATATAATTTCAGAGCTGGAAGAGATCAGAAAATCCGTCAATCGACAGCTGTCATCGACCTCCAAACTGTCACGAATTTTGGAACGGCGGGAACCGTTTATCAAAACGGCTACCCATAAAATAAAGCGTTATCTGTATACGGCCGACACCATGCCCGATTCATCGGTATAGAACGGCGGAAGAAGAGAGGTTGTGTCATTTTGTGCTATTTGCATCATTCGAAGTCTACGCTTATCTGTTGTGGCTGGAATGGTAAAATATGGTCCAGCCATGCGGGGTTATGAGAGAACAGACAAACCTAATCAACTTTAGTGAAGAGGAGAACTGACATGAAGAAAATAATTGCCGGGGCCGCCGTTATTGGACTGGCCGTCAGTGGAACCGCTTATGGGGCCGGGTATCGGATCCCGGAACAGTCGGTTAACAGTGTTGCCAAGGCCGGGGCGAATGTGGCCTATACCAGGGGCGCGGATACCGCCTATTCTAACCCCGCCAACATGTCTTGGATGGAGGACCGCGGATTTCTTGAAGGTAACGCGGAATGGATCCGTCTGAAATCCATTTCCTATGCCGATAACCGGAGTTCTTTTTTTAACGGGGAATCGGACAAAGAGGATTTTGTGCTGCCGACATTTTTTGCCGTTTCCCCGGATTATCATAATTTTCGCGTAGGTTTTACCTATGGCGTTCCAGGCGGTCTGTCCAAGGAATGGCGGCAGCCCTTTCCAAAGACCTTTGCCAATGAATTTACCTTGAAGGTCTTTGAGTTCGGGGTTTCGGGCTCGTATAAGATCAATGATATGTTTTCGCTGGCCGCCGGAATCCGGACCATATATGCCGATGCAACGGTGCGTAGCTCAGGCATGGTCGCGCCCGGGGTAACCGCCAGTCGAGATATGGACGGCAACACCTGGGAGGTCGGATACAATCTTGCCGCCAGTGTCCGCCCCACACCGGAGATGAATTTGAGTGTTACCTATCGTTCCAAAGTTGATCTTGATCTCGAAGGAGATGCCTACCTTGCGACTTCCGCTGGCCCCGGGGTCTATAACGGTTCCGGCGCCGTTTCCGTGCCGCTGCCGGCAGTCCTTTCCCTGGCCGGTTCCTACACCTTTTTTGATCAGTTGACCGTTGAGCTGGAATATGAACGCACCTTCTGGTCCAGCTATGATAACCTTGATTTTACCTACCCGGCACCCCTTGCCAATCCGGTGTTGAACATGGCCTTTGACCAGCCCAAGAGCAAGAACTGGGATGACAGTGATACCTATCGTATCGGATTGACCTATGACATGAAGAATAAATTTACCCTGATGGCCGGTTTTGCCTATGACAAGACGCCGATTCCCGATTCCACCCTTGCCTTTGATCTGCCGGATTCAGATGCCTGTATCTATTCCTTTGGCGTTCGTTACCAGGCAAATGAGCATTTGAATGTGGGTATCGGTTATCTTTATGACGATAAAGATGACCGCAGCGCCGTCAACCATGTCATTAACGGTGAATTCAGTGGTTCCGGCGCCCATGTGGTCGCCCTGGGCCTGACATACAAATTATAATCATACTCGGGTGTATGACAGGCGGCTGCTTGGGCCGCAATAAAAAAAACGGGCATGGAACTATTTCCATGCCCGTTTTTTTGCAGACACAATAGTCTGCCTCAGCCCAGGAGCAGGCCGTTGGCAAATGAGATAATCGGCAGGATGATTTTTGAGATGATTCCGGTATAAAACAGGCCCAAAAGAAGAATAAAGCCAAACGGCTCCAGCCGGGCATAACTGCGCGCCGTCTGCCGGGGCAGGATACCTATCAGGACTTTGGATCCGTCCAGCGGCGGGATGGGCAGAAAGTTGAAGACCGCCAGCATGATATTGATCCAGACACTGGCCACCAGCATACCGCCAAGGGGCCTGAGAATAGAGATGGGTATACCCGGTGCCATCAAAAGAATACGAACCAGGATAGCGCTAATAACAGCCAGCACAATATTGGCCCCTGGCCCGGCCAACGCGACCAGCAACATGCCCTTTTGCGGGTCCTTGAAATAGCGGGGATTGACCGGCACAGGTTTGGCCCAGCCGATTTTCATAATAATAAAGGCAATGACGCCCAGCGGGTCAAGGTGTTTGAGCGGATTCATGCTCAGGCGGCCACTATTTTTTGCCGTCGGGTCACCAAGCTTCCAGGCCACGTACCCATGGGCCAGTTCGTGAAAGGTCAATGCCAGCAGAAAAGGCGGCGCCAGGATTATGAGTTGTTGTATGGTGTGATTGATGTCCATTGTATTGCTGATTTGCAGGCCGGAAACCGCCCTCCGCATGTTTGTCTTTGAAAAGTTACGTCTACAAACAACTACCCGGCCCAGGATGACCTGCGCCGGGTAGAATTATAGGTTTCTTGTTAAGTATCCGTTTAGTCTTCGTAGGTGATGCATTCGGCTGGGCAGGACCCGACCGCCTCTTCGATGCAGGCCTCGTCACCGCCTTCGGGCTTGATGACCGTGGCATGTCCGGCCGCTTCGTCAAAGGCGAAGATGTCCGGACAGAGCTCAACACAGGATTCGCAGCCAATGCATTCATCGGTATCGATTACGACTTGTTTTGCCATTGTATTTCTCCTTATACTGTTTTCTGAAAAGAGCCCGCTAAGTTTTGTTGTTAGGGACTATTTTCATGCGTTATTTTTTTCCCATGGAATAAAGGTGGCCCTGTTGATACCAGGACCGATTTCAGCCTGCCCACAGGACCGGCTCTGCTCAGTCCATGGATTGGTAACCGGAAGCTGATGAATTTCCACCCTGACGGGAATGAGATTCCTCCAGCGTCTGATCTCTTTTTGACTGATAAGGACGATAGTTCTCTTTGACAAGGGTAAAAGCGTCTTTTTTTGTTTGAATTTCACCGTTGAGCTGTGCCTCGAGCACATGGTTGATCATGGTACGAAACTGCGGTCCCGGTTCAAACCCGAGCGTGAGCAGGTCATGACCGTTGATAAGGGGGGCCGTGTCCCGCAGGGAGGTGACAAAAAGAGACACCGCTTTTTTTATGTATTTTTTTCGGGCAATGGCCATCAGGTAGAGAAGACCCACATTATCCAGGTCAAGGAGCAGCCAGTAGATTTCACTTGCCTTCATAAACGGACGCCGGAGCATTTCGCCGGCAATACGTTCAGCTTCTGTTTTTTGCCGGACAAGCATTTTTCGTGTCTTGGGCGGCAGCTCAAAACGATCGCAGAAGTTTAAAAGTTCCCTGACCCTGGACCTGCTCATGATGGCAAGGATATATACTGCCCAGAAGGAACATTCCCGGTCCAGGTATAACAGGCGAAACCAGGATATGGCCCGCGCGGCCTGGGTGATGAGATGGATGAATCTGCGGTTGATCTTGCAATTGGGCCGCAGGTCCGGCCAAAGAAAGGGAAACAGGGAGAATTCGTTCATCCGCCGCAGGGCGGGCAGAGGATTGTCAGAGCTGAGAATCTGCTTGAGTTCACCGAAAAAGCGCGGTCCGGAAAAGCGGTTGAACAGGTTCATGCGCACGGCATTTTTTATCAGTTTTTCCGTATGCGGGGTGATGCGGAAGTCCAGCCGCTGTTCAAAACGGATGGCGCGGAAGATGCGGGTGGGATCTTCAACAAAGCTTAAGTTGTGCAATACGCTGATCCTTCGTTCCTTCAGGTCGTTCTGGCTGTTGAAAAAATCCACCAGGGTGCCGAATCGTGACGGATTGAGATGGATGGCCATGGCATTGATGGTGAAATCACGCCGGAACAGATCCAGCTTGATCGATGAAAGTTCCACCGTCGGCATGGCGGCAGGATATTCGTAGTACTCCAGGCGGGCGGTGGCCACGTCTATTTTACGCTCATCCGGCAGGAGAACGGTTGCCGTCCCGAATTTTTCATGGGTACGGACGGTTCCATTCATTCTTTGTGCCAGTTCCTTGGCAAAGCGGATACCATCCCCCTCGATAACGATATCAATGTCCAGGTTTTTAATATGCAGGAGCAGATCACGGACAAAGCCGCCAACGACAAAGGCATCATAACCGAGTTCCTCTGCCGTTTCCCCGACACTACGCAGCAGCAGGACCATCTCCCTGTCCAGGTTATCAGTGATAAGGGAGCTGAGATTGCGACTGCCGGCAACGGAAGGGTGCTCATCCTCCTGGAGGAGGTTTTTTGGCATATGGGCCGGGTCACCAATCAGCAGGTTGAGCAGGTCGGTGCGGGTAATGACGCCGACAAGGTTCTCGCCTTCCATAATGGGGATGAGGCGTTGCCGGTGTTCAATAATAAGTTCCTGAATATCGCCCAGGGTTGCGGTGGTCGGCAGGGTGGCGATTCCGGTGGTCATGTATTCGGATACCGGCAGGTGTCCCAGTTTGTGGAAAATCGCCTTCTCCACCACCCGGCGTGAAATCATGCCCTCCAGACCGGCTGGCTGCCCGTCCTTGGCAGCCGCCGGGGAATGGGTGACCACCGGGAGGACGGTTATGTTGTACCTTGTCAACAGGGAGTTGGCCTCGTTGATGGTGGTATCGGGCGGTACGGTCAGGACCGGGGAGGACATGATTTCACCGGCGATTGCCTTTGGCTTGATCTGCGACTGAAGCAGGGAGATCAGTTTTTCTTCGGCTTCAAACAGGGTCATGTCCTTAATAGTCGCTGATGCCGCCGAGGCATGACCGCCACCACCGAATTCGCGGGCGATCCGGCCGACATTGACTTCCGGCACCCGACTGCGCGCTATCAGGTACATGCGCTCACCCATACAGATAAGCCCGAACAGGACATTGATATTTTCCATGACCATAAGCCTGCGGAGAAGAACGGCAAAATCATCGACATATTCGGGAAGGGTCAGCTTGACGATGACCACCTCAACCGAATTGATACTGTAGGTTTGCGCCTGTTTGAGCAGCTTGCCGAGCAGACCGATCTGATCACCGCTCAGGTCATGGGAAACAAACTGGGTCACCACGTCCAGGTTGGCCTGTAATCGGAGAAGCCGGGCCGCTGTTTCCATGTCCTGGGCAGTGGTGGTCGAGTGGAGAAAACAGCCGGTGTCCTCATAGATGCCAAGGGCCATGAGCGTGGCTTCTTCTCCGGTTGGTTCGATTCCGCGTTCCTGGAATATTCTGCCAAAGATAGTGGTTGTGGAGCCGACCGGTTCAATATATTCGACCGTGCCCTGCATGTCACCGGGGCTGTCGGGATGGTGGTCGTAGAGGTGCAGCTCAAGGCCGGGGTTGTCAAGGCATTCCTGCAGGCGGCCGATGCGGCCCGGTCGGCGGGTATCAACCACAATCAGGCGGGTAACGGCCTTCATGTCGATGTGCCTGACCTTCCTGAATTCATAAATATTGCCAAATTCCTGGGCCAGAAATTCACGCACGTTTTTTTCCTGGGAGCCGGCAAAGACAAGTTCAGCGTCCGGATAGAGTCTTTTGGCCGCGATCATGGACGCCAGTCCGTCAAAATCCGCATTTATATGGGTGGTTATAACATCCATACGGGCAGTATACTCTATGCAGGTGGAGCGGCAACAGGAAAAATCCCAAGACCGGCGCGGACTTGAGGGAAGAAGATGGGGTTTATGTATCTGCGGTATCGCTCTCTGTCCTGACCAGGAATAAGTCCTGGTTCTCCGGCAGTTGTATGGCCCTGTTTATTGGAATCGGTGTTCTGTTGAGGATGATGGCGGTGAGGATCTGCGGCAGCTGGTCAGCCCGGTTTTTGAAAAAACGTGCCAGGGTGGGGTTTCTCATCAGGATCCCCCGGTTAAGTAACGGTTGTACGCAATCGTCGGCAACCAGGTTGAACAGCTTCAGGGTCAGGAATTCATGCCGGTTATGGTCAGCTGGCAGGGAAACCGGAGGAGGCGTGCGCAGGGACGCATGCGGACCGCCTTTTCGGAAAATCGCCCCGGCCAGTCCGGGCATGGCGGCGGAAAGGGCCACTGTGCAGCCCGGCCAGACGGACTGTGCCAGTGAATCGGCGGCAGTGCCGTTAATAAAAATGGTTTCGATCCTGTTGTGGATATACTCCCTGGTAAATCCCGGCAGGCCGAGCAGCACTGTCTCCAGGGGAATCGGCTCTGCGCAGGGGATGAGAAATCCCCGCTGCAGCAGAGTGGCCAACCGTTTGCTTTGTCCGGGAGCAGGTATCAGGGTTATGGTGGGACAGGGTGTTGTTTTCATACGGTTCACTGTATCCATTGAAAGATTATCGGCAGGCTGACAAATGAAAGGAGAATGCCGAAACCGACCATGGCCGAGGTGAGTCCCGGCTTCAGATCGGCAATGGAGGCCAGCGCTCCCGCTGTCACCATTGGCGGCATGGCGGTTTCAAAGAGTGAGACCCGGACAGCGGTGCCCGTAAGGCCGAAGAATTTACAGGCCAGCAGAAAGAGTACCGGGGTCATGAGCAGCCTGATAAAAAGACCAAGGGTAAAAGGTGCAATTTCATGGCGCGGCAACAGAAGTTGCATCTGAAAGCCGATGGCCACCAGGACCACCGGCACCAGGGAACCGGCCGCCATGGTCAACGCCGGCTTGCAGGCGGCCGCTATTGGCTGGATGGGCAGAAAAAGCGCGGCCAGCAGGGCGAGAAAGGGCGGGAAGGTGATGATTTTTCTTACGACCTGTCCCGGGCCGGGCCGGGCGCCCTTGCCATACAGGGCCAGGATCAGGGTGCCATAGGTGGCCAGGGCCAGGAAAGAGCCGAACTGGTCATAAAGGACGGCATAGGAAACCGCTGAACCGCCGAAAAATTGTTCCACCATGGGGATGCCGAGAAAAGAGGTATTGCCCAGCGGCACAACCAGTAACAGCGCCCCTGTGGTATCACGGGACCAGCGGCCCAGTTTCCCGGCCATAAGCACCAGCAGGGCAGAGGTGACAAGAGCTGCCCAGGGCATGAGCACGGCCACCAGCATTTGCCTGGATAGTACCAGGGTGGGAACCTTGAGCAGGATCAGGGCCGGCAGGGCGATGTAGATAACATACAGGTTGAGGCTACGATCGGTCTCTTTGGGAAAAACAGACAGACGCCTGAGAAAGACCCCAAGGCCGAGAAAGAGAAGAAAGGGGAATATCCGCTGCATGCAACCAAACTGTTGGAGATTGTTGTTCCTGATGGTTTACAAGCTGATGACCGCTGCGTCGTCACAGCAGATTTCTATCAGTTCCATGGCGGTTGCCATGCGGGCCCCCTCTATGAGATCTTCTTCTCCAATCTGCCGGGCCCTGGCGCATGGGGTACAGGCAAGAAGCGGCACCTCGTGCGCCTGCAGGTAGGTCATCAGGTCATCGGCGACATCGCCGGTTGCCGCCTTCAGGTTGTCGATCATCCCCTTCTTGACCAGGTTGACGGCCTCATCAAGTAAAAAGACCTTGACGTTTTTGCCCTCTTTATGGGCAACCGTGGCCAGATGGATGCCGCGGGTGGATCGGTTAGGATTGTCGGTTCCGCAGGACAGAACGATTACAACGTTTTGGGTCATGATTGTTTCCTCTTGTGTAGAATTTTTTTTGTTCAGGTTGGCTGCCTGACAGTTGTTTTTTCGACGTATTCTGGTTTTTCATCGTGCATGTAACAGATCGTTGCAACAGGATGATGCCGACATGGCTCCGATTTCCTTTTTCATAACTTGAGGTAAACATTGCGACTTCCGGCTGTCAAGGGGTTCTTTGTTTTTTCCATATCCGGTGGCTATCATTTATTATCCGGTGTTGTCCTCTTGACAAAAATATCTTTGGCAAGTATATTTAACCGTTTTTATGTATTGATGGGCGGGTGTAGCTCAGTTGGCAGAGCACAAGCTTCCCAAGCTTGGGGTCGCGGGTTCGAGCCCCGTTGCCCGCTCCAATGGGCACTCTTCAATACATTGATTTGCTTTTTTGGGTGAATCAACCGGCCATACATTGATTGATTGGGAATCAATGTACGAGAAAGTGGGCTCTGCCCGCTTTTTTTATTGCCTTTTTATCCGAAAATAGCCCACGGAGGATATGGCTGCCCATGCCGGAGTCGGAGATTTTCATTGTTTGTTGTGGTTGGCCAATCTGGTCCAGCCATGCTGGTTTATCCGAAAATAGCCCACGAAGTTGTGTTCTTTTGGACTATTTTCACCATTTGCTGTGGCCGGAACGGCAAAATATGCTCCAGCCATGCCGGTTTCTTCGAAGGCGCGGATGGTCTGTTGTATTAGATGAACGGAAATTTAACGGACATATATGGCGGGTAACGGGACGATTGGTGTCATAGCGCAGGTGGAAGCGTTTATTGTTCCCCTGTTGACCGATATGGACATTGAACTGGTGGACATCGAGTTTCGGCGGGAAGGGCATGGCTGGGTGCTGCGGCTTTTTATTGACCGGCCCGGTGGTGTGACCCTGGACGACTGCACGCGGGTAAGCCGTGAGGTCAGCAGTTATCTCGAGGTCGAGGACCCCATCGAGCATGCCTATCATCTTGAGGTCTCTTCACCCGGCCTGGAACGTCCGCTGAAAAAAGAAAAAGATTTTATTCGTTTTTCCGGTCGAATGGCCCGAATTAAATTACGGGAAAAACGAAATGATCAACGGGTATTTATCGGTAGACTGCAAGGTATGAATAATGGAGAGGTCCTTCTTGACGTTGACGGACGGACCGAGAGATTTTTGCCGGCGGACATTGCGCGGGCCAGGTTGATTCTTGAGTAACGTGGTTTTTCGGGACCACGGCGACGACAAATGAGTGAGTCCGGTATGAGAGGTTAGCGGCCGACCGGCAAAGCTGGAGTAAAATCATGGTGGGAACGGAAAATTTAAAGAGAATTCTCGATCAGATTTGCCGTGATAAGGGCATTGACAGGGCATTGTTGATTGATGCCATTGAAGAGGCTGTCCGGTCAGCGGTCAGGAAAAAGTTCGGCAGCCGGCGGGATATCGAGGTGCAGTTCAATGAAGAGCTCGGTGAAATCGAGGTGTTTCAGTACCGGACCGTGGTGGAAGAGGTCTTTGACGAGGAAACCGAGATTTCCCTGGATGAGGCGCGGATGCTGGATCCGGAGGTTGAGCTTGAGGATGATCTCGGGGAGAAACTTGACAATATAGCCGATCTCGGAAGGATAGCGGCCCAGTCGGCAAAACAGGTGATCATTCACCGGATGCGGGATGCCGAGCGCGAAGTCATTTACGATATGTTTCGTGATCGCCAGGGAACCATCGTCAACGGGATTGTCCAGCGTTTTGAACGGGGGAAGATGATCGTCAACCTGGGGCGGACCGATGCCGTCCTACCCAGGGAGGGACAGATTCCCAAACGCTCATTCAAACAGGGTGATCGTATTCGTGCCTATCTACAGGAGGTGCGCCAGGACAGCAGAGATGCGCAGCTGCTGCTCAGCCGCACTTGCAACGAGTTTCTTATTAAACTTTTTGAATTGGAAGTTCCTGAAATTGCAGAGGGTATCGTCAAAATAATGGGGTGCAGCCGGGAGCCCGGGTTCCGGGCCAAGATTGCAGTGTCCTCTATTGAATCGGATGTTGATCCGGTGGGAGCCTGTGTCGGCCTGAAGGGGTCGCGGGTACAGAATGTTGTCCAGGAACTGCAGGGGGAGCGTATCGATATCGTTCCCTGGAGTCCGGATCCGGCCAAATATGTGTACAATGCCCTGGCGCCGGCGGAAGTTTCCATGGTCATTGTTGATGAGGAAAATAAACTTCTGCTGGTTGTTGTCCCGGATGATCAGCTTTCCCTGGCCATCGGTCGGCAGGGGCAGAACGTGCGCCTGGCATCCAAACTGATGAATTGGCGTATTGATGTCAAGAGCGAACAACGGTATGCAAATCTTGAAAATCCCGGTTATCGGAGTCTGATTGCCATCGAGGGCGTTGATGAGGGGATGGCGGACCGTTTTTTTGCCGCCGGAATCCTTTCCGCGGCCATGCTGGCCGAAATGGAGCCGGGAGAGATTGCAGCCGCCGGGCGAATAGGAGAAGAGCAGGCCGAAACAATAAAGATCCTTGCCGCCGAAATTCCACCGGTGGACATGGAGAGTGAACAGCAGCCCGAAGCGATTGACCGGGCTGAACCAGGTGGGGACGGGCAGGGACCAGAGCCCGTTGCTGGGGAAGCTGAGACCCCGGGACCGGCACCTGAAGATGTTGCGGCGGAAACCGCTGCTTCCCCGCAGGAGGAAGATGCACCGGCAGAGGATCAGCCGGCCACCGGAAACAATGACACGGAAGCCGGATGAAGCGGGGGCATGTGCCTGTGCGTACCTGCAAGGGATGCGGAGCCAGGCGGCCCAAGGGGGAATTGCGGCGTTTTGTGTTGGAAAAAGGTGTAATGGTGGAGAGTAGGATATTTCCCGGACGTGCAGTATACTGCTGCCGACAGGAGTCTTGCTTGGAACGATTGTTGAAGAATAAGAAAGGGTTGAACCGGGCATTTCGTTATAAAGTATTGACGAAACAGGACAGGAGTATTGAATGAGCAGGGTCCGTATTTATGAGTTGGCCAAAGAGGCGGGACTGAAAAGCAAGGAGCTGGCTGATAAGCTTATAGCCTTGGGATATCCGATCAAAGGGCATAGTTCAACGGTGGATGAAGATATGGCTGCCGAGATTCGCCGCAAGGTGTTTGGACACGGGGCGGTTGAGGTCACCGATGAACATATCCAGATGAAAAAACGGCCGACAAAGGTGCGCAGACGGACAAAAACGGTTGTCCGCCGCCGCTCCAAGGCCCAGAAGGAAAAGGCCGCCAGGGAGGAAGAGATCAGTCGGGCCGTGGAGACAGCCCCGGACGAGCCGGTGGTGGAATCTTCCGAACCTGTGGCCGAGAGTGTTGCTCCGCAAGCTGAGGAGATGGAGGCGGCAACACCGGTCGTCAGCGGTGAGGAACCGCAGCCGGCCCCTGCCGATGACAAGGCCGAGGTCGAGGCGGAACCGGATGGAAAAGAGGCTGCAGAGGAAGCATCTGTCCCTGGCCCCGAAGAAGGGAAGAAGGAACAGGAGACATCCCAACCGGCAACAGAATCTGTTGAGGAAGAATCCTCTGCCGCTCCTGAGGAACCGGAAGAAAAACAACCCGAAGAGCCGAAACGTCCCAAAAGTCTGGCCAGGGTTGTGGGACAGGTCACCATCCAGGTCCCGGAAAGGAAAACACGTCCTGCACGCCGGCCCGCCCGTTCAAAACAGGCCGGTGGCGGTCCCATGCAGGAACCGTTGAATGTCAGTGATCGCGGTTCGGCAAGGGGGAAGAAAAAGGGCAAACGGGTGGTTGCCATCGGCGGTGAGCAGGACAGGTCCCGGAAGGGGGGTAAGAGCGGCAAAAAAGGGCGTCGCCGCATTGATTTTTCCCGGAATGGTGATGTCGAGTACATGCGTCCCCGCCGCGGACGGAAAAGAAAGAATGGTTCCAGGAAAAAATCAGCTCCCCAGACGCCTGTTGCCGAGACAAAGGCGATCAAGAAACGGATCAAGGTGGTGGAAACCATTGCCGTTGGTGAGTTGGCCAAGAGAATGGGGGTCAAGGTGGGCGAGGTGATAGCCAAGCTCATGGGGCTTGGGGTCATGGCTACGGTTAACCAGTCCCTCGATGTTGATACGGCCATTCTTGTAGCATCGGATTTTGGCTATGAGGTGGAGCAGGCCATGACCGAAGAGCTTGAAATTGAAGCTCTCCAGGTGCAGGAGGATGAGCAGGGCGGCGAAGCCATACCCCGTCCGCCGGTGGTGACGGTGATGGGCCATGTCGATCACGGCAAGACCTCCATCCTCGATGCCATACGAAAAACCGATGTGGCCGAAGGCGAGGCCGGCGGTATTACCCAGCATATTGGTGCCTATCACGTCAAGGCACCATCCGGGGATTTGACCTTTGTCGATACACCCGGCCATGCGGCGTTTACCGAGATGCGTTCCCGTGGCGCCAAGGTGACCGATATTGTGGTTCTGGTTGTCGCGGCCGACGATGGCGTAATGGACCAGACCAAGGAGGCCATTGCCCACGCCCAGGCAGCGGATGTACCCATCGTGGTGGCTGTCAACAAGATTGACAAGGATAACGCCAATCCGGAACGGGTCCAGCGGGAGCTGGGAGAGTTCGGGCTTTTGCCCGAGGCCTGGGGCGGAGATACGATTTTTTGTGAGACCTCGGCCAAAAAGGGGATCGGTATAGAGGAGTTGCTGGAAAACATCCAGTTGCTGGCTGAATTGCTCGAGTTGAAGGCCGACCCGACGCGACGGGCAAAGGGGACTATTATCGAGGCCCAGCTGCACAAGGGACGCGGGCCGGTGGCCACTGTGCTTGTGCAGGAGGGAACCCTGCGGCCCGGTGATAATTTTGTTGCCGGCATGTTCCACGGCAAAGTCCGTATGCTGTTAAATGAACGCGGTGAACGGGTCCAGGAGGCGGGACCGGCCATTCCGGTGGAGGTGCAGGGGATCAGCGGAGTTCCCCACGCCGGAGATGAATTTGTTGTCGTACCCGATGAAAAGATGGCCAAGTCGGTTGCCGCTTCCCGGCAGCTCAAGGCCAGGGAAAGCGAACTGGCCTCGGCCTCCAAGGTATCTCTGGACAACCTGTTTGAGAAGATGGCGGAGCAGGATGTTCAGGAACTGAAGATCATATTACGGGCCGATGTGCAGGGAACATTGCAGGCATTCGGCCAGGCGGCGGAAAAACTGTCCACCGATGAGATCAAGGTCAGGGTCCTGCATGAGGGCACCGGCTCGATAACGGAAAATGACGTCCATCTTGCCGTTGCCTCGGATGCGATTATCATCGGTTTCAATGTCCGGCCCTCGGTCAAGGTGAAGGACCTTGCCGAGCGCGAGGGTGTGGACATCCGCTCCTACGAGGTTATTTACCATGCCCTTGAGGACATTGAAAAGGCCATGGTCGGGATGTTGGAGCCAACCTTTACCGAACGGATCATCGGCACGGCCGAAGTCCGGGATACCTTCAATGTCCCCAAGGTTGGAACTATTGCTGGCTGTGCGGTTATTGACGGCAAGATTGAACGTAATGCAAACGTGCGGGTCCTGCGGGACGGGGTGGTGATCTATACCGGCAAGATCGCTTCACTCAAGCGATTCAAGGATGATGTCAAGGAAGTGTTAAGCGGCTACGAATGTGGTATCGGAGTCGAGAATTTTAATGACATCAAGATCGGCGATACCCTCGAGGCCTTTGTCATGGAGGAGGTCGAGGCAACCCTGTAACGCCTTTGTATGCTACCGATGGAATTTGATTTTACCCTGCCCGGCCTGGGAAAACCCAAATCCACCCGTCCCAAAAGGGTGGCCGAGGCGATAAAAAACGAGCTTTCCCTTCTGCTTTTGCGGGAGGTGGCGGATCCGCGTCTTGCGACGATAAGTTTTTCCCAGGTGGTGGTCTCTCCGGACCTGAAACAGGCAAGGATCTATTTTGTTTTGCCGGTGGGTGGTGATGCCAAAGTCGTGTTGCGGGCCCTGCGCAAGGCACGGGGGTTTTTCCGCAGTCACCTGGCAAGAACAATAAACCTGCGCTATACGCCTGATCTGACTTTTTACTTTGATGATGTCAATGAAGAGGTTGACCGTATTGAAAGGTTGTTACAGGAGATAGCAACCGAGCATGACGGCGGCGACGACCACCATTGAGAAACGGCGGACAGGATTTGAGCAAATGGACAACAAGGTGCGGCGGCAAGTGACCTGGCTGCAGGTAAACGGTTGACGCATGGCCCGATGGGAACCTGTTCTGGTCAACGGACGGCCTTTTTCGGCCGGGGTGACCCTGATCGACAAGCCGACCGGCATTACCTCTTTTGGTATTGTCCGAAAGGTACGTCGACTTCTCGGGGTGAAAAAGGTCGGGCATGCCGGCACCCTGGACCCCTTTGCCTCGGGGTTGCTTATTGTCTGCGCAGGCAGGGGAGCGACCAGGCATATAGAAGAGTTCATGCAGGGAAGGAAACGGTATCGGGCTGTTTTGCAGCTTGGCATGGAAACCGAGACCCAGGACCGGGAGGGCAGGATCACAGCTACCAGAGCTGTGCCCGATTTGACGCCCGCTGACATTGAACAGTGTCTGCAGCGATTTGTCGGCCCGCAACTGCAGGCGCCGCCGCCCTTTTCAGCGGCAAAGCACAAGGGCAAGCCCTTGTATCATTATGCCCGGCAGGGAATTATGATACGCAAGGAACCCCGGGCCATTGAAATTTACAGCCTCTGCTGTCTCCGTTATGATGCCAGCACACATTTGCTTGAGTGCGAGGTTGTCTGCAGCCGCGGCACCTATATTCGAGTGCTGGCGGCTGACATTGGAGAGAGCCTGGGTTGTGGCGCTCATCTGTATGCTCTCAGGCGGACAGAGAGCAGCGGTTTCACGGTCGAGGACGCACTTGCCGGCACGCTGCTGGATGCGGACAATGCGCTGGAGCACCTGTTATCGGCTATGATGAGTGTTGACCAGGCCCTGGCCTGTACGAAAAAATAATAAAAAAATGTTCCTGATTCTTAACATAGCGGATACATCAGGGATAAAATCAGGTAAAAAATAAGTTGATGAACTCGTAAAAAGTCCAGACAATGCTTAAAGATGGCTAAGTAAAAACACAGATATACAGGTAAGCGGAGCGAAGTGTAGACTCCAAGGAGTAGTGTCCTGTGGCGGGTCTTGACTATACATGTAGTATGTCGAGAATCGCCACAGGACACACGACGCAGTAGATCGAAGTTTTTACTTAGCCATCACAAGTTGACTTACCCCGTTTCCCGGACCGTCCCTCCGGTTCGGATCAAAGGAACGGATTAATCCAGACTCCTGTGGAGGCTGAGGGCGCGGTAACGGCTTCCCTGGCAGCAGAAGGACGACAAATGGAGGTCCATTGTGGCACAGACAACTGAAAAGAAGAAAGAGATTATCGAGAAGTTCAAAACCCATGATACCGATACCGGTTCCTGCGAGGTGCAGATAGCCCTGTTGACGGAGCGGATTCAGTACCTGACCGAGCATTTTAAAAAACATGCCAAAGACCATCATTCCAGGCGCGGCCTGTTGAAGCTGGTCGGACAACGGCGCAGTCTGCTCAAATATCTGCAGAAAAAGGACATAACCAGGTATCGGAACCTGATCAAGGAACTCGGAATCCGTAAGTAATACCTTGCGGCAAAGGCGCTTGTCCTACCGTGGGCGCTATTATTTTGGCAATCGTTTACCCTGGTCGCAGGGCGATTCTTCAATAATGGAACATGGCGGTCGTCAGCCTTTGATCATAACAAATGCAATATTTCCGGGTAATGGACGACATCCCGCAGGGTGCGGGGAGTCACATATGAATTATGCCCCCGGGGGAACGGGTATGAAACCCGGAAGATTTCAAAGGATTGACATAGTGCCGGGAAAAAAGAATTTCCCGGCAGTGATTGTTGGGCCTTCATCAATCGGCACTGGCCGAGACAGGAGTATGTATGCAGAAAAAAGTTGAGACCGTTATCGGTGGCCGCAGCATGGCCTTTGAAACCGGAAAAATGGCAAAACAGGCCAGCGGCTCCGTGGTGGTGACCTGCGGTGATACCATGGTGCTGGTCACTGCGGTGGCGGAGAAAAAGAGCAAGGACATGGGTTTTTTACCCCTGACCATCGAGTATCAGGAACGGATGTATGCCGCCGGCCGTATTCCCGGAAGTTATTTCCGTCGTGAAATCGGTCGTCCCAGTGAAAAAGAGGTGTTGACCTGCCGTCTGATCGACAGACCGCTCAGGCCGCTTTTTCCCAAGGGCTATATGTGCGAAACCCAAGTCATCATAACCGTTTTTTCGGCGGACCAGGAAATTGATCCCGACATTCTGGCCATGAACGGCGCCTCGGCTGCCCTTGCCATTTCCGATATTCCCTGGCAGGGACCGATTGCCGCTGCCCGGGTCGGCTATATTGATGGGGACTATGTCCTTAATCCGACAAAAACAGAGTTGGAAAAGTCGGACATGGATCTGGTGGTTGCCGGGACCGAAAAGGCGGTTGTCATGGTCGAAGGCCGGACCGGGGAGTTGGCCGAGGATGTGGTGCTGGAGGCGATTTTTTTCGCCCATGAAGGAATGCAGCCCCTCATTGCCCTGCAAAACGACCTGCGGTCGCAGGTTGGCAAGGAAAAACGTGAGGTTGAACCCCCGGCCCTTAACGAGGAACTGCAGGCCAGGGTGGAAAAACTTGCCGCTGCCGGTATGGAGGAAGTGGTTACCACGGCCGACAAGATGGCCCGGAAGGATCGGTATGACCAGTTGAAAGAAGAGGTCCTGGCCGCCCTTGACGAGGATGAATATACCAGTGAATCCGAGGTGAGCGATCTGCTTTCCGCCTATAAAAAGAGGATCATGCGCGCCCGTATTGTCGACAAGGGCGAGCGGCTTGACGGACGCGGTTTTACGGAGGTGCGGCCCATCTCCTGCGAAGTGGGTGTGTTGCCCCGTGCCCATGGTTCGGCGCTATTTACCCGGGGCGAGACCCAGGCCATGGTAATCGCGACCCTTGGCAGTGAACGGGATGAACAGCACCTTGAGGGACTGTCCGGCGATGTCTACCGCCGGTTTATGCTCCATTATAATTTTCCGCCTTTTTGTGTCGGCGAAGTACGGTTCATGCGCGGGCCGAGCCGGCGGGACATTGGCCACGGTACCCTTGCCCGCCGGGGTATCGAGGCCGTTCTTCCCGATGGCGACAGCTTCCCCTACACCATGCGCGTGGTGTCCGAGGTCCTGGAATCCAACGGGTCTTCCTCCATGGCCACGGTCTGCGGCGGCAGCCTGGCCCTGATGGATGCCGGTGTGCCCATCAAGAGCCCTGTTTCCGGAGTGGCCATGGGTTTGATCAAGGAGGATGACAAGGTCGTCGTGTTGACCGATATTCTCGGCGATGAAGATCATCTTGGTGATATGGATTTCAAGGTTGTCGGTACCAGGGAAGGCATTACCGCCCTGCAGATGGATATCAAGATCGACGGGGTTGACCGGGAGATAATGGGCCGGGCCCTGTCCCAGGCCAGGGATGGTCGTCTGCATATACTTGGAAAAATGGAGGAGGCCATTGCTGCTCCGCGCCGTGATGTTTCCGAGTATGCGCCCAAATACATCACCATCAAGATTCATCCTGACAAGATACGTGATATCATCGGCCCCGGCGGCAAGATAATTCGGGAGATGACTGCTGAATACGAGTCCAAGATCGATGTCGAGGATGACGGCACCATCAAGATCTTTTCAACCAGCGCCGAACAGGGCGAGGCCCTGGTCAAGCATATTGAGGAGATGACGGCCATGCCCGAAATCGGCAAGGTTTACGAAGGCGTGGTCCGCACGGTCAAGGATTTTGGCGCCTTTGTTCAGATTCTGCCGGGTACCGATGGCATGGTCCATATTTCCGAGTTGAAAAAGGAACGGGTGGGCAAGGTAACCGATGTCCTGAACGAAGGCGATACGGTTCGGGTCAAGGTCCTTGATATTGACAGTCGGGGCCGCATTCGCCTGAGCAGAAAGGCGGCCCTGGAAGACGGGGAGGAGTAATCTTTATCCGAAAATAGTCCGCGTAGCTGTGTCCTTTCGGACTATTTTCATCATTCGTTGTGGCTGGAACGGTAAAATCAGGTCTAGTCCATGCTGGTTTATCCTAAAATTATGTGGAGCGACAAATGGTATGTAGCACCACGCATGTTGCGTGGTGCTACAAGAACATTTTTTCTTGTTCCAACGCTCTGCGGGTAAACATTAAGCTGTTGATTGTCATTTTTTGTTGTGCTGTCATGGCCCGCCGGTCTGGGCCGCCGGTTAACCGGGGATGATTATGGACCATGATATACAGGAAGTAGCCGTTGATTTCTGCTGGTTGGATCCGGATCAGTGTCGTGATCTCAGGTTGCCGGAATATACAACAACCCAGGCAGCCGGCATGGATATCGGGGCGGCTGTGGAGCATCCGGTTGAAATACTGCCGGGCAGGATTGTTTTGATTCCTACCGGTTTCGGAGTGGCTATTCCTCCTGGCTTTGAGCTGCAGGTGCGGCCCCGTTCCGGCCTGGCAGTCAAACACGGAATCACGGTCATCAATTCACCAGGTACCATAGATGCCGATTACCGCGGCGAGATCAAGGTCGGTTTGATAAATCATGGCGCAAGCCCCTACCTGGTCCATCGCGGGGACCGGATTGCGCAACTGGTGCTGGCGCCGGTCTGCAGGATGATTCTTTGTCCGGTCAACCAGCTTGAGGCCACCCGGCGCGGAAGCGGCGGTTTTGGACACACCGGGCGTTGAGCGCAGGTATAGTTGCGGTTGAACAGATTACGGGAGTAAATTGTGAAATTCTGCGTGCTGGGAAGCGGCAGCAGGGGGAACAGTACCTATGTAGAAACAGAGGGTGGCGGCATCCTCATCGATGCCGGTTTTTCCGGCAAAGAGATTGCCAAGAGGCTGGCAATCATTGGCCGTTCCCCGGACCGGTTGCAGGCAATCCTGGTCACCCACGAGCATAATGATCATATTGCCGGCGCAGGTGTTTTGTCCCGCCGGTATCACCTGCCCGTGTATGCCAATAGCGCCACCTTTGCCGCTTCGGAGAAAAAACTGGGAAAGGTTTTTAAATTTCGGGAATTTTCCACCGGCGCCGGCTTCCGGATCGCCGACTTTGCAATACACCCCTTTGCCGTATCCCATGATACCGCCGATCCGGTGGGTTTTGTTATCCAAAGCGGGGGACGGAGCCTCGGCTACTGCACGGATACCGGCAAACTTACAAAGTTGATGGAACATCTTCTGGGCCGTTGCCATGGCCTGGTTCTCGAGGCCAACCATGATCCGGAGATGTTACAGGCCGGGCCCTATCCCCTACCGCTCAAACAGCGGATCCGTTCAAACATGGGCCATCTTGCCAACGGTGACGCCGCCTCCCTGGTCCGCCGCCTTGGGGACGGTCCATTGCAAGCCCTTGTTCTTGCCCATTTAAGTGAAACCAACAACCATCCGGACCTGGTTGTCCAGGCCATCCGGCATGGGTGTAAAGGAATGCGCCAATGCCTGGAACCGGTGCTGGCGGAACAGAGCGCTCCCGGCCCTTTGCTTAGCGTATAATCTACCCCGTATATTTCACAAGCGATCTGCTGCAAGGTGTGAAAATACCGTACCTGCCGCGTTACCTCGTAAAAAGGCTTCCTTGAAATATTTCAATATGTCTGTGGCCTTTTTACGCTGGTTCTTGCTGCCTGCCACCATCCTAAGTTTTGTTACGACGGTCGAAAACATGGCTACCCATGGGAGGCCCCTCACCTCGCAGAACCTGGATTGCATAGGTAATTACGCAATGTCCCCATTTTATCGGCCAGCGTCGATATCTTCTTCTTGTCCTCCCTCTATTTTAGTGATAGAGTGATGTAATTTCAGCGGCTTGAAATTTTTCATGGGTGGGGTGGAGATGGTTCGATATATAGTGCTGGTCGTATTACTGTTTTTTGCCGGCGCCGAAGCTGCGTCTGCCGCATCGCGAGATCCCGTTGTTTTCACGGAAGAACTGGCGCCCGTTCATTACACGGAAAATGGTGAAATCGTCGGTATTGCCACCGACATTGTCCGGTCTATTTTCAAACAGGTGGGGTTGCAGCCCTATATTCTGTCTTATCCCTGGAAACGGACCTATATCAATGTACTGCATACTCCCGGCAGCTTCGTCTATACGATTAACCGGACCCCGGACCGCGAAAATCTCTTCCAGTGGATCGGGCCGATTCTCCATAAACGGACCTATCTGTATCGTTTTGCCTTTCGCAATGATATCAAGGTCAGCAGTCCGGCTGATCTCAAGAACTACACAACGGTTGTCATTCTTGGTTATGCCCTGACAAAGAAATTAAAGGATATGGGGCTGTCACCTGCCAGAGAGCTGATCGTCACCCGCAACAAACAGGAACAGATGCGCGTGTTTCTGAAAGGCCGGGCCGACCTGATTACCGGCAATGAATTTACCATGGCAAGGGCCCTGGCTGAAACCGGCCATTGTCTGGATGAGGTGGTCCCGGTCCTGCTGATGAATGAAAAGGGGTATTATCTGGCGGCCAATAAGGCTACCGATCCGGAGCTGGTGGAGCGACTGCGACTGGCAAATACAAAGATTCAGCAGATGGGGGTGGTGCAACAGAGTATTGCCCGCTACATGCAGCCGCTGCAAAAGACCCTCCGCCAACCCAGCCATCATGCCGTAATCACCCATTCGCCTTTTACCCAAGCCCACGGGAATTGAAGAATTTTCAGGTGTTACCTATTCATTTGTTCCCACATGGATGAGCCAGTCCCGTGTCAATTGGGGGGACGGGTAATCCCGATCGGACGTGATTGCTTATCCCCTGGGATGAAAACGCTGATGGATGGATTTCAGGCGTGACCTGTCCACATGGGTGTATATCTGAGTGGTGGCGATATCGGAGTGGCCAAGCATCATCTGCACGGCCCGAAGATCCGCTCCCCCGGCAAGAAGATGAGTGGCAAACGAGTGCCTGAGCATGTGCGGGCTGACCGGATGGTTGATGCCGGCTCCCCGTGCCCATTCCTTTATGATCTGCCAGAAACGTCCCCTGCTCATGGCACGGCCCCGGTTGGAGACAAACAGGACCCGTGACTGTCTTCCCTTCAGGATCAGTGGCCGCGCCCTCTGGAGATATTCCTCGATTGTGTCCCTTGTTGTTTCATTAAACGGTACCATTCGTTCCTTGCTTCCCTTGCCGAGAATCCGCAGGTGACAGCTGCTCAGATTGCAGGCGGTCACTGGCAGCTCGACCAGTTCCGACACCCTGATACCGGTTGCATACAGCATGTGCAGCATGGCATGGTTACGCAAAATAAGGGGAGTCGTCCGGGCCGGCAGGGAGAGCAGGGCGTCCACCTCGGCGATACTCAGCGCCTTTGGCAGGGCCTTGCCGATTTTCGGTCCAGCGATATTTACCAGCAGGTCCTCGCCGGTCAGGCCGCTGCCGGCCGTGAAGGAAAAAAAAGTGCGCAGGGCGGCCAGACGGCGACCGTTGGTTCTGGTGCTGATGCCGCGTTTGTGACAGTTGACGAAAAAAGCCCGAATATGTTCGGGCTGAATGCGGGAGAGGGTGGTGACATCCCGCGCCTGCAGAAAGTCGAAAAAAAATTCGAGATCGGAATGATACGCCTTGATGGTATTTTCGGCAAGTCGGCGTTCAACAACGAGATATTGAAGAAATAGATCAAGAGCAGAGGAGAATTCCGACATGGGGTGTAACACCCGGGGCAAGAGAAATGTAACCGTCGATCGGTGACGGGGCATGCATGGATATTGAAGCGCGACGGTTCCGCGCCGATAATGCAGAATTTCAGCGGGAACGGGGAGAAAAATATCCTGCCGGCGCAGAACACCGGCAGGACAAAATCAGGGAAGCCGCGTTTAGTATTGACGCCGCATCCGGTTGAATTTGCGAAGCTTGCGAAGGGCCTCCGCGGCTTTGCGCCGTTTCTTTATGCTGGGTTTTTCGTAGTATTCACGCCGTTTGAGTTCACGCTTGATGCCGTCTATCTGCAACTTTTTTTTCAGTTGCCGAATGGCGTACTCGAGATCACCCCTGACTTCAACTTCTATCATGATTTATTCACATCCTTTCTTCGATGGCATGTTCCATCTACCTGTTTACGCAGTCTTCGGTCCATGAATGACCGGTTGCGACTTATAAGTGTCTGAATATCACATTTTATTCTGAAAGTGATTTTCTGTCAACCGGGAATTAGGGAATAATCAATGCGGAAATATTTTTCCAGGATTGAGGATGTTGTTGGGGTCAAAAAGATGTTTGATCTTCCGCATCAGGGACATGGTTTCCGGGGTGATTTCCAGCTCCAGAAAAGGGGCCTTGGTGGTGCCGATCCCATGTTCACCGGACAGGGTTCCGCCAAGTTGAATGACCGCTTCAAAAAGTCGTTTCTTTGCTTGCCGGGCACGGGAATATTCATTCGTATTGTTTTTATCGAGCATGATATTGACATGGATATTGCCGTCACCGGCATGGCCAAAGGTCAGGATTGTCAGCTCCAGCTCCCTCGCCAGTCCGGTTGTCAGGCGGACCAGATCGGGAATTTTTGATCTCGGCACCACCACATCCTCGCTTATCTTGTGGGGTTTCAGGGCAAAGGTGGCCGGTGAGATGGCCCTTCTTGCCAGCCAGAGTTCCTCCCGCTCCTCTTTGGTTTTTGCCTCCCTCAGCATTACCTGCCTGTTTTCAAGAAAGGTGCGCAGCCTTTTCCCCTGGCGCCTGACCTCATCAACGCTGCCATCAATCTCTATCAGAAGCAGGGCCCTGGTCTTCTCCGGCAGGGGAGTGGGTAACCGGTCGCGAATAACCCCAAGGGCGGTCTGGTCCATGTATTCCAGGGTACAGGGCATGATACCGGCGGCCAGAACTCGGGCCACCAGGTCAACCGCCTGTTTGATGGAATCAAAGAGGAGGAGAAAGGTCTTTCTGGCCTCGGGCAGGGGCAGCAGGCGGAGAATGAGCTTGGTGAAAACCGCCAGCGTACCTTCGGAGCCGATCAAGAGATGGGTGAGGTCATAGCCGGTGACGCCCTTTTCGGTGCGCACGCCGGTGGTGATAACAGCGCCGGTTGGGAGTACAGCCTGGCAACCGATGATATAATCCCTGGTAACGCCATATTTGACGGCGCTCGGCCCGCCCGCGCATTCAGCGGCATTGCCGCCCAGGGTGCAGAACTTGAGACTGGCAGGGTCGGGTGGATACATCAGGCCCTGGTGCGCAAGTTTTGCCTGCAGTTCCCCTGTGATGACCCCTGGTTCGACAACAGCGATCATGTTTTCCGGGTCTATTTCAAGTATCCTGTTCATCCTGCTGGTCGCAAGGACCAGGCCGCCGCAGGTCGGCACGGCGCCGCCGGTCATGCCCGAGCCTGCGCCGCGGGGCACGACCGGAAAGTTGTGCTTGTTGGCCAGCTTCAGAATTTGTGCAATTTGGCCGCTGGTTTCTGGAAAGGCAACGGCCTGGGGGGCGATATCGCCGCCGCTGCCGTCAAAGCTGTAGCAGGTCAGATCTTCGGGTTCGGTCAACAGGTGTTGCCGGCCAAGGATGTCTTGTAAACGCTGGAGAGTTTCTTTGCTGAGCATGCCCCTATTATAGACGGTAACTGGTAAATGCGCCGCATTTTTCCTCTTTTTTCGGCCCTGCGTCTACGCATCAGGTGTCTCTCTCCGGGGACTGAAGATTTTTTTCATGTCTGCAGGGGTTATTTTCCTTTTCGTATAGAGTGGGCAGGCGCTGGTCAAAGGGTTTTGCTGCTCTTAGAGAAAAATGTTCCTACGATATGTTACGGGAGATTCTGGAGCACCTGGATGAAGATTGTCGTGATCACTATGTCCATGACCGGAGGAATGGATTTCATGCCAGCGAAAGCATTGCCGGGCCATCTTGCTCCCCCGAAGTGTTTCCCTGGCCAGACAGTTTTGGTGTTTTGTTGAGAAACTTTTTGGCTAATATCTTGAAAAAACAAAATAATTATCATTGGCATGCTGTTTGCTTTACAGATGGCATACGGACGCTATGGAACGTGTCCGCAATCGTTTTGGCCAAAAACGAATGGAAAGAAAAAACACTTGAAACACTTTAGGAGGTATGACGATGTTAAAAAAAGTAATTCCCGCAATTCTGGTTTCCCTGTTTGCCGTTTCCGCGTTTGCCGCTGCTCCGACCTTTAAAACCATTGATGCCGATCAGAACGGTATACTTTCAAAGGGTGAGGCGCAGGCTGCCGGAATCAGCAAAGAGCTATTTGTCAAGGCCGATGCCAATGCCGACGGCAAGCTGAGTCCGGAAGAGTATGCAACTCTGATAACCAAGGACAAAAAATAAGGAGGGCATGGTTTCCGGAAGGCGCATTTTTCCAGAGCTTCCGGAGAACCTCCGATGAATATAACAGTTGTTTTTCCCCTGTCGGTTGCCGGCAGGGGAATTTTTTTTGTACGCGGTTATTCCGGGACGTGGACCAGGCCGTGATTTCAGGGTTTATCAGGATTTGCAGCGAATCGCCTGTGATACATGGGAGTCAGGTGGTTCAGGAACCTGGATCATGCTCAATGTGTAACCCTGTGCTGCCCGCCGGTGCGCAGGTTTTTTTATTGCCTTTCACCCGCTATCTCTATACCTTGGTCAGAGAATGAGATGCGCGTTTACGAGCGGATGAAATTTTCTTGGGAGAGAATATGAAAAAAATACGACTGGCCCTGATCGCGGGCGGTACATCCGGTGAGCGCCAGGTGTCCCTGGACGGGGCCGCCGGAGTGGAAAAGGCGCTTGATCCCGCAAGGTATATCGTTACCCGTTATGATCCGGCAACTGATCTTGCGCAACTGACGATTGATGCCGCAGACATTGACGCAGCCTTTATTCTTCTGCACGGCCTGCACGGCGAAGACGGTACTGTGCAGGGATTGCTCGAGCTGTTGGGCATTCCCTACCAGGGGTCCGGGGTGCTGGGCAGTGCCATGGCAATGGATAAAAATCTGGCCAAGACCATGTATCGCCTGCATGGCCTGCCGGTGGCGGATTGGGAAATGGCGACTGTGGCCGATATTGATGAACCGGCCCGGATCCTTGACCGGTTGCGGCTGCCGCTGGTTATTAAACCGGTCCGGCAGGGATCGTCCCTGGGCATGTCCATTGTCCGGCAGCCGGAAGAGCTGCCCAAGGCCCTTGGCAAGGCGTTTCAGTATGACCGGGAGGTCATGGTGGAGGAGTTTGTCCAGGGGCGGGAGATTACCGTCGGCGTCCTTGGTAATGATAATCCTGAGGCCCTGCCGCTCGTTGAAATCATACCGGATAAGCGTTTCGACTTTTTTGATTATGAGGCCAAGTATAAAAAAGGTGCCAGCCGGGAAATATGTCCGGCCAAGGTCAGCGACACCATTTGGGACAAGGCACAGCAATACGCCTTGGCAGCGCACCGGGCCCTGCAACTAAGCGGCTACAGTCGGACGGACATGATCATTGTCGGAGATGATCTGGTGCTGCTGGAAACAAACACCATCCCCGGCATGACCCCGACCAGTCTGCTGCCACAGGCAGCCACAGTCCATGGTCTTGATTTTCCGGCTCTTCTTGATAAGTTGATAGAGCTGGGGATCGAACGGGCAAAGGCGCTCAAACGCTTGAACGCTTGAACGCTTGAACGCTCAAACGCTTCAGCCGCCAAACCGTTGTTCAAAATAGGGGGCAAGGACTTCGGGCAGGGCCACGCTGCCGTCTTGTTGCTGGTAATTTTCCAGGATGGCCAGCAGGGTGCGGCCCACGGCCAGTCCGGACCCGTTGAGGGTGTGCACCAGGCGGCTTTTTTTCTCTCCCTGCTGCCGGTAGCGGATACCGGCCCGTCTGGCCTGAAAGTCCAGGAAATTTGAACAGGAGGAAATCTCCCGGTAGCAGTTCTGGCCCGGCAGCCAGACCTCGATATCATAGGTCTTGGTCGCGGAAAAGCCCAGGTCGCCGGAACAGAGGGTGACCACCCGGTACGGCAGCTTGAGGAGCTGCAAAACCTCTTCCGCGTCGGCCAGCAACTTTTCCAGTTCGTCCCGTGAACTTTCCGGAGTGGTGAACTTGACCAGCTCCACCTTGTCGAATTGGTGCTGGCGGATCAGTCCCCGGGTGTCCTTGCCGTAGGAACCGGCCTCGGACCTGAAACAGGGGGTATAGGCGGTGTATTTGATCGGCAGGTCGGCCTCGTCCAGGGTCTCGCCGGCAAAAATATTGGTCACCGGCACCTCGGCGGTCGGGATCAGCCACAGGTCCCAGTCTTCTATTTTAAACAGATCTTCTTTGAATTTGGGCAGTTGTCCGGTGCCGGTCAGCGCCCTGGCGTTGACCATAAACGGCGGCAGGACCTCGGTGTATCCGTGTTTCTGGGTATGCAGGTCCAGGAAAAAATTGATCAGGGCCCGTTCAAGCCGGGAGGCAAACCCTTTGAGCAGGGCAAACCTGGCCCCGGCCAGTTTGGCCGAGGTTTCAAAATCAAGAATGCCGAGGGCCTCTCCTATCTCCCAGTGTGGTTTGGGTTGGAAATCAAACTGTGGCGGTTCGCCCCATTTTCGTATCTCGACATTGTCGCTGTCATCCGTGCCCCGTGGAACGGAATCGTCGCAGAGGTTGGGGATGGCAAGGACGATCTCGTCGAGTTGACTGCGAATATCGGCAAGCTCTGTATCAAGTTTTTTGATCCTTGCCGATACATCACGCATTTCCAGAATCAGCGGCTCGGCCTTTTCATGTTCGCCCGCCTTTTTAAGGGGAGCGATTTCCCTGGACACGGTGTTGCGTCTGTTCTTGAGCTGTTCCACTTCAGCAAGCAGGGCCAACCGTTTGCTGTCGATCTCGCTGAAGCGGTCAATCAGTTCAGGTCCCATGCCCCTGTGCAGGCATTTTTCCCGGACAAGTTCTCTGTTTTCACGGATAAATCGAAGTTCAAGCATGATGATTGGTGTGGATTTTGGTTGAAGAGGGTGTCCTGACGGCCACGGTATTATCAATGATCAGCGGGCCGATGTCAATCGTCAATCCTCTTTCAATTGCTTTTCAGGGACTGGTTTGCTACCTTTGAGCGGAAGAAAAATCATCCAACGTCCCATTTCTGGAGAGCCGTGCGTAATAATCTGGTCATATTTATCAGCGAGCTGCACAAGTCGGCCCGACTGTTGCTCATAAGCGTGGTCATACTCACGGTTGCCCTGTTCTTTCTTTCCAGCGGCCTGATTCTTTCCCTGCAAAACCATCTCCATGAAAAGCTCTATTTTTTTTCCGTTGCCGGCCCCTTTCTTGCCCATGTCAAGGTGGCGTTTTTCGGCGCCCTGTACCTGCTGATGCCCCTGCTTACCTATGTGCTGTGGCGGGCCATGGGAAAACCCTTTGGCGTCACCGGCCGGCGTTTATACCTGTTTGTTGCCGCCACCTGTCTGCTGTTCTATGCGGGAACCATTTTCTGTTACATGGTGACCCTGCCCTTTGGAGTGAAATTTCTGCTCGGTTTTCAGTCAAAAGACTTAAAGGCTGTGATTTCCATTGGCCGTTTTGTGAATTTTGTCACCATTTTCATTCTGGCCTTCGGCGTTATCTTTGAACTTCCGGTTTTCATGATTTTCAGCAACCAGGTGGGGCTTATTTCCCGTGAGGCCTTTGAGCGGAACAGGCGTTTTGCCATTCTCGGTATCGCCATCCTGGCGGCGGTGCTGACCCCGACTCCGGATGCGGTCAATATGGCCCTGATGGGCGTCCCGTTGTATATGCTCTATGAGGCGGGCATCCTGATTATCCGCCTGCTGGCAACAGGCAGTGGCGCTGGCCAGAATCCGGAGAAAGAGGACAGGAAAGACGGCCCCGGCCGGTAAGGGGATTTTGGGATTGATCAACCAAACTCGGTACAGGTTATATTGTTTTCAAGGAGCAGGGCCGCGGTGACCCCGACTGGGTCGCCGATGCCGCAGGAAGGGCTGCCGGATTTGAGCAGGGCGTGGGTGATATTCTGGGCACGGGCGATTTTCAGCACCTGCTCGGCGCCGCGGATAAACTTGGCGCTGACATTATGACCGTTTTCATCGATGACCCGGGCCGTGCCTGCCAGTACCCCGTGGCCGTCACCGCCGACAAGATCGGCCGGTGTTCTCGGGGTGGGCAGACCGCCGAGCTGCTCCGGGCAGACAGGTAGCCAGCAGTGGCCTTCGATGTGCCGCACGCAGCGGGTGTCCGGTTTGCATCTGCCGTCATAGCGGGTGCACAACCCGATCAGGCAGGCGCTGACCAGGTATTTTTCAGCAGAGTTTGTCATTTCATCGTGTTGTGAAGAAAAAGTGTAACTTCTTGATAACTGATGATAAGTTACTGCTAATTATATGGATTCCGGCCAACAACCTGCCGGAATGACCCAGTTGCAGGCAATTCAGAGCGTCATCCCCGCAGTCTGTTGGGCGGGGATCCAAACTTATATCACCACTTATCGAGAAGTTACGAAAAAATAAAGAAAAAATTATGACCAGGCAGCGGAAAAACAGGCTCAGTCGACAGGAACGCAAACGATTGCACAGGATTATTCTCCTGGTGGCAACAGTTGTTGTCCTGTTACTGCTCTTCCTGCCCGGTCACAGTCTGATGAGTTATTACCGGCATCGCAGGCAGGTCTCCGCTTTGACGTTGCAAAATCAGCGGCTTGAAAAGCGGAACCGGGAACTTGCCGCCGAGATTGAACGGCTGCGGACCGATGATGCCTATCTCAAAGAACTGGCCCGGAAAAAATATGGCCTGCTCAAGGACAATGAAACCGTCTATGAGTTCAAGACCAGGAAGAAAAAAAGCAAATAGTTGTCGAGGAGACGAGGTGTTATAATTACCGGCCACCCGGGCCGGTGACCTGTCACGCTCAAGAAAAGCCGGATTTTGAGGAGCATCCGGACAGGGCACCGCCTGGAATGGCCGGTTTGGCCGAACCCATACGAAAGTTGGAGACGGAGATGGTTTTGGCGACCTTCATGCTCCCGCATTTCGGGCATTTGGCCGGCTCGTCGGCGTGGGTCGAGGTGGTCAACACTTCAAAATGGTTTTTGCAGTCACGGCAGACATATTCATAAATAGGCATGGTCTACTCCTGAGTATTTAGGGACCAACCCCGGTGTGGTTTCATCCGGAAATTGCCGGGGTATCTCTTTCCATAATTTTGGTACTCTCTTAGTTTTGATGAAAATAAGCATTGGATAACGAGTTGTCAGCAAAAAAAAATAATCAGCCCGAGGCAAGGGATACCCCCGAAATCGTGAATCCTCTTCTGCTGGGAGAGTTGACCATGCGGGTGCGGGACCTGCTGCGCTTTCACTATAGTGTCGGTATCACCCATTATCCGCGGAAAGAGAAACTGCAGCGGCTTTTTTTATCAGATTCTTTGGGTGGTGGCAGGCCAAGGCAGAGACCGGGTGCGGTAACGGTCCGGCGGCAGGGTCGGGGCCCACAGCTCTCCATAGCCATGATACAGCAACAGATTGGTGACTGCGGACAGTGCGGAAGCAAGGGCCATCGTTTGCGTCAGCTACCAGGTCGGGGGCCGGACCATCCCCGTCTGATGGTGGTCGGAGATTTTCCAGGTTCACCGGAAGGTGCCGGCGCCATCTTCGGAACAGCGGAAGATGACATGCTCCGGAAGATGATGGCAGCCATCAAGCTATCCATGGAGGAGGTGTATGTCTGTAACCTGGTCAAGTGTGTGATCCCGGATGGGCCACCGGACAGGGAATGCGCCCTTCGCTGTTTTGCCCACCTGCAACAGGAAATCGCTGCCCTGCGGCCGGCGTTCATCCTGGCCATGGGTGAGTTGCCAGCCTCTTTGCTCACCGGCTCCAACGCTCCGCTGGTCCGGTTGCGGGGCCGTTTTTATTCCTATGGAGGCGCCGGTGGTGTTTCGGTCCGGATCATGCCCACCTTTCATCCCCGTTTTCTTCTCCGGCATGCGGAGATGAAACAGATGGTCTGGCAGGACCTGCAAATGCTGCAGCGTCAGCTCGGCCGGTGAATCTCCCCGGAAAAAGGATGTTGCGACCATGTTATGGCAAAGAAATAATTACCTGATTACCGCTAAAGCTCAGCTTGAATGAAATCAGGCATAAGCACTGTTGAATACAATTTGAGATTATAGCTGTAGCGCTGTTATTCCCCGTTGCCAGACAATGGTGGTAATCAATAATAATTATATCTGCCAGTCCTTTTTTATACCTGGTCGGAATTGTGAAAATGTGATAGCGTGGGTCGCTTTTTCCATGATCAATAGCTGCAAAGGAGAACAACATGGCTGTTTATGAAATCAATCATCCGCTGATTCGCCATAAGCTGGGGTTATTGCGGGAAAAAAATATTTCCACCAAGGATTTTCGTGACCTGTCGTCCGAGGTTGGCATGTTGTTGACCTACGAGGCCACCCGTGACCTGCCCGCCGAGAAGGTGACCATAGAGTGCTGGTCCGGCCCGGTCAAGGTGGAGCGGATCAAGGGGAAAAAAATCACCATTGTCCCGATCCTGCGTGCCGGCATCGGCATGATGGACGGAGTGTTGCAGGCCATTCCCAGCGCCAAGGTGTCGGTGGTGGGATTGTACCGTAATGAGGAGACCCTGGAACCGGTCACTTATTTTGAAAAACTGGTGCAGGATATTGACCAGCGCAAGGCCATGATTCTCGATCCCATGCTGGCCACCGGCGGGACCCTGGTGGCAACGGTGGACATGCTTAAACGCGCCGGGTGCAGAGACATTATAGGGATCTTTCTTGTGGCGGCGCCGGAAGGGATTGAGCGGATGAAAAAGGCACACCCCGATGTTGATATTTACGTTGCCGCTATTGATGATCATCTCAACGGGGACGGGTATATATTACCGGGCCTGGGTGATGCCGGAGATAAAATTTTCGGGACAAAGTAACAGTTGCGGCCGGCAGGCAATGGCCCGGTTTGTTACCCGCATCATTTTCCGGACCGGGTTCTGGAACAAACGAGAACAATAAAGGAGAGAACATGGAGGAGAAAAGCGAGACAATGACAATCGTCCGGCAGGCGGTTATCGGTATGCAGATGCTTTGCGTGGCCTTTGGCGCCCTTGTCCTGGTGCCGATTCTAACCGGGCTTGATCCCAGTGTCGCCCTGTTTACCGCCGGTGTCGGTACCTTGATCTTCCAGGTTGTTACCAGGAGAATGGTACCGATATTTCTGGCCTCTTCCTTTGCCTTTATCGCTCCCATCATCTACGGCGTCAAGACCTGGGGGATCCCGGCCACCCTCTCCGGCCTGCTGGCAGCCGGGTTGGTATACCTGCTTCTCTCCGGCCTGATAATGATGCGGGGCCGTTCAATAATCAAAAAAATTCTGCCCCCGGTTGTTGTTGGTCCGGTCATTATGGTGATCGGGCTCAACCTGGCGCCGGTAGCCGTGCATCTGGCCATGGGCAAAACCGGTGACGGCGGCACGGTGCTGGTGGCCCAGGGACCAGCGCTGGTTGTTGCTCTCAGTTCTCTTTTGGTAACGGTTCTCGCGGTTCTGCTCGGCAGGGGCATGGTTCGTCTGCTGGCCATTTTAATCGGGATCGGGGCCGGGTATATTGTTGCTCTCTTTTTTGGCCTGGTCGATTTTACCCCGGTGTTCAAGGCGCCGTTTTTCTCCGTTCCCGCCTTTGTTTTTCCCAAACTCAACTGGCAGGCGGTCTTTTTTATTGTGCCGGTGGCCATTGCGCCTGCCATCGAACATATCGGTGATATGCTGGCGATCAGTCATGTTGTGGGAGAAGATTTTCTGGAAAAGCCGGGCCTGCATCGGACACTTCTTGGCGACGGCCTGGCCACTTCCTTCGCCGCCATGGTCGGCGGCCCGCCAAACACCACCTATTCCGAGGTGACCGGGGCCGTGACCCTGACCCGTGCCTTTAATCCGGCTATCATGACCTGGGCTGCCCTGACGGCCATAGTCCTCTCGTTTTCCGGGACCCTGGGGGCGATCCTCGGTACAATACCCACCCCGGTCATGGGCGGGATCATGACCCTGCTCTTTGGAACTATCGCCACCATCGGTATGAACAGCCTGGTCCGGGAGGGTACCGATCTTGCCCAGCCGCGAAACATGATCATCGTCTCCCTGATTCTGGTCTTTGGTATCGGTGATATGGCCCTTGGTTATGCCGATTTCATGGTCCGGGGTATCGGTCTGGCCGCCATTGTCGGGGTGGTGCTCAACCTGCTGCTACCCAGGAAAATTACTGCCTAAACCGGCCAGTAGTTTTTTCCGTAGGGCTGTCAGTTTCTTCTTTATCTATTGGCAACGACGAGTTGCTTGCGAAAGGAACAGTTTTTTGTATTTGTTTTTTCGCGCGGGTTCAAAAAATTGTATTGGTTTTTTGGGCCGGGTGCATTATTATAGTAGTAACTGATGAACCACTCTAACTAATGCGCGTCTGATGAAAATTCACACTCTCTCGATATATGTTCTGGCGCTTGTTGCCATGCTGGCGCAAAGCAGTCCGCTGCGGGCGGAGAGTGATGATCTGCCCCTGTGGGACAGCGCCGTTAACAGGCTGCTTGCCGCCGGCCTGTACGGGGTTGATGTGGGAAAAACTCCGGCTGTGCGGATTACAAATTCCAGAGACCTCTATAAGGGACTGGCCGCGGACAAGGCCCGCCTGAATGGCCAAAGTATCACCTTTTCCTATGAAGGTTCATCTGGGTTGCTTGGTTTTTCGGCAGGATATATCTATACCTCCGGCGCTGTCGAAGGTAACCTTGGCGCGGTGTATCTGGGGCTTGATGATCCCATGGGGTTTAATGCTTTCGATAACAGCAGGTCCTGGTATCTCACCCTTGATCTCTCCACCTCCTACAAACCCTATGATGACATAGTTCTCGGTCTGGCCGGCAAGACCATGCTTATGGATGATCCCTACAGCATCGGTAACGGCCGCATCTTTTCTTTTTTGTTAAACATGCCTGTTTCCTATAAAAAATATATTACCATCACCCCGGAGGTGCAGTGGTCCCGGACCCTGCCCGGTCAGGATGGGGAGTCCTCAGCCTTTCGGGCAAGTTCCGGCCAGGAGGCCGAGGGAAAGGATATCCTGTACGGCGGTGTTTCCATCAGTTTTTCATACTGATTTCTCTTTGTTTCCCGATTATCGTCATCACCGCTCCCCCTGTCCATTTCATGTCCGGATCCTGTTTGTGAATAACTGTTCCGGAAATTTTCTATCTTCCCTGCTGTCTTTTTTCAGCGCCTGATCCTTTCCCGTCCAATGCAGAGGCATCATCGTATTCTTCTTCTGGTTTCGATCGGTGTTTTCATGTCGACCATGGACAGCTCCATGGTCAACGTGGCCCTGCCCACCTTGATGAAGGTGCTTGGCGGCTCATTGGCGATGACGGAATGGGTGGTCCTGATGTATCTGTTGACCGTCACAGTGACCCTGCTGTTCTGGGGTTCCCTGTCAGGCAGTATCGGCCAGGGGCGTTTGTATAGCCGGGGTATTGCGTTTTTTACCGCAGGCTCCCTGTTCTGTTCCCTTGCCCCGTCACTTGGATTTCTGATCGGAGCACGCTTTGTCCAGGCCACCGGCGCATCCATGATGATGGCCATGGGGCCGGCCCTGATCAACAGCAGTTATCCCCGCAAACATCTCGGAAAAGGGTTGGGAATGGTCGGAATCGCCACCTCCCTGGGACTTATGACCGGGCCGGTACTCAGCGGCCTGTTGCTACGCTGGTCCCATTGGCGTTTTATCTTCCTGGTGACGGTTCCGGTCGGCCTGCTGGTGTATATCTTTTATGGCAAGACATTGACCTCTGTCGGCAGTCCGGCCCGTCCGTTCGATGGCATACGGAGATTTGATCTGGCAGGAGGCGGTCTGTATCTGCTGGCCGTAACCGCGACCGTTGTTCTGCTCACCTCTGCCGGCAAGGGCTGCTGCGGACACTCCCCCTTTCCCTGGTCATGGTACATCCTGCCCGCGGTTCCCCTTCTCTGGCTGTTGTTTGTTGTTCATGAACTGCGGCAGAAGCGGCCCCTGCTGCCTGTTCGTCTTTTCCGGGACCGTTTTTTTGCCATGGCCATGCTCAGCGCCATGCTTTCCTTTGTGGTCCTGTTCTTTGTTCTGCTGTTGATGCCGTTTTATCTCAGTTCGGTGCGGGGTTTTCCACCGGACCAGGTGGGTTGGTTCATGATGGCGGTGCCGCTTTGTGTCTTTTTTGTGGCGCCGCTGGCCGGCCGGCTGCATGATAGAATCGGCGCCCGCATCATCGCCAGTACCGGTCTGTCCATCTGTCTGTGCAGTCTTCTCCTGTTGACCCGGCTGACCGCCGATACCCCCGCCTTCTATATCATTACCGCCCTTGCCCTGCTCGGTGTTGGTCAGGCCATGTTCCTGGCCCCGAATTCAGCGGCCGCCCTTGCCGGGGTCGCCCATGATAAAAGCGGTATTACCTCAAGCCTGCTGGCAACAAGCAGAAACATGGGCATGCTTCTTGGAACGGCGCTGGCGGGATTTATCTTTGCCCATGCCTATGGAAACCTTACGGGCGGACTTGACATCAGGGAATATACTCCGGACCAGGTCATCCCGTTCATCGGTGCATTGCATCAGACCTTTGTGGTTGGCAGCTGGATCGGGCTGGTAGCGGTGCTGAGTTCGTGGCTGCGGGGACAGTCTCCAAACAGTGAATCTTCGGCCCCCTGATCTGACATCTCTGGAGCGATCTGTCAGCCGGCCGGCAGCTGGAGGATAAATCTGGTTCCGCCCGAGCTCTTGCGCTCAATGAGAAAAGAGCCCTGGTGGTCTTTGATGATTCGTTTGACCAGTGTCAACCCCATGCCGGTGCCGAATGTCTTGGTGGTGAAAAACGGGTCCGTGGCCAGTGCCAGGTGGGCATCGGCAATGCCGGGGCCGGTGTCTTGAAAAACTACCTCGATCATGTCTTCGGCAGGCGGGGTGACGGTGATTTCCAGGTTGCCGCCGTCGGGCATTGCCTCGATACTGTTGCGGATGAGGTGGACAAAGGCCTGATGCATGAGTTTGGGGTCAAGCAGGAGCCGGGGTTCCGGTTCTGGGATGACCAATCCGTGACTGATATTTTGTTTTTTCATGGTCGAGTAATATAACATAAGCGACCTGGTCAGCAGCTCATGCAGGGAAACCGGTTTCTTCTCCGGCTGGACCGTCTCGACAAAGTTGAACAGGTCCTCCAGCGTTGTTTCGATTTTGATGACCTCGGCGGTCATCATGTTGAGAAATTTCAACCATTCCGGATCACTGGTTTTCCTGGCCAGCAGCCGGGCGGTGCCGCCGATGGAGGTAATGGGGTTGCGAATCTTGTGGGCCAGTTGGGCCGCCATATGCCCGACCGCTGAATACCGTTCGGCTTCAATCAACAGGTCCCGGTTCTGTTCCAGTTCCCTGGTAACGGCCTTTAGCTCCTGGATTTGATTGTTCATGGCCATATACATGCGGCAGTGTTCAATGGCCAGGCTGGCTTGGGAGGCAAAGCTCTCCAGGTCCCGGATTCGGGATTTGGTAATAGGTTTTCCGGAAACAAAGTGGTCGGCAATGATGACACCAAGCGACCTGCCGGGTGAATAAAGGGGAACGATCACAAAGGATTCCTCCTCCAGCAGGCAAAGGAGTTCCTGCGGCACCGGCCAGCTGCTTTTGCCGTCGACCACCTGGATGGTTTTTCGTTTGCGGGCGGCTTGGATGAGGATATGATCACTCTGGTCCGCATCGATCCGCAGGGCCTGGACGATATGATTGACTGCGGAATTTTCGATGAAACTCTGTCCCCTGATGCGGTTGATCAGGTCCTCGAAACAGAGATTGTTTGCCTGCATATCGTGCCAAATCCGGGCGCCTTCTTCTCTGTTTCCCGGGCCGATGGCCAGTTTGCCGACAAGGGCCCCATCCTGTTCATCAAAGAGGGCGAGAAAGGCCCGGTTGAAGCGGAGTCCCTGTTCAGCGGTTATGCCGACCAGAATGGCGAGCAGAATCTCGTCCAGATCGGTCATGCTCAGGTAGGCGGTATTCATCTGCAGGGTCAGTTCATGGAGGAGCTGGTTCCTGAACCTTGCCTGTTCGATTTGTTGCTGATAGCGGCGATTGTTTATGGAAAGACGACGTTTTTCCAGGACGGTGTTCAGGGTGGCGAGCAGGACGGAAAATTTGATCGGCTTGGTCAGATAGTCGTCCGCGCCTTTGCGAATACAGGCAAGGGCGGTCTCCAGGTCGGTCACGGCCGTGAGCATGATAACGGCCAGGTCGGGATGCTTTTTTTTAAGCTCGGGCAGCAGCTCCAGACCACTTGCATCCGGCAGGCCGATATCGAGCAGCACCAGGGCGATATTCTCCCTATCGACAATCTGCCGTAACCGGGCGGCGGAACCGGCGCTGGTGCTGGGGAAACCATGTTCTTCAAGAAAATCCTGCAACAGAAGGACAAAATCGGGATAGTCGTCAACTATGAGGATTTTTTCATCCTTTTCCAGGTAGACCATTCTGTCTGTCCTGGACGCTACCGGGATATGTTGGAGATCAACCATCTAATTGTCAGGATACTGACGGGAAGAAATTTTGAGTCTTTTATGCAATCCTACTTTTACCCCTGAAAAAAGCCACTGTCAAGCGTGGCTGCGACCAATCTCGGATTGCCGGCGGGGCGGAGGCATGGTAAGGAAGACGAGTAGGAGAATTTTCAAGAAAGAACAGTCATTGCGGGGAAAGGTTTTCATGCAGGCAAAAGACAGAAAGGAGGGGAGACAAACAGTCAGTGATGCCGAACTCCTCCAGGTCATGGCCGATTTTCTCAACATGGGGCATGTAGAAAATATTGTTGCCATGTACAGGCAAGACAACCGCTACTATGAATGGACCGGCGATTTGCTGACTGATGAACGGTTTGCCGTCCGCCTTGGTGTCTCTGTTCTTTTTGAATATCTTGTTGAAGAGGATCCTGACAATGTCGCCTTGGCCGTGCCGTCACTTACGCGCCAGCTTGGCAATGAAAAAAGCTGGATCAGGGGTGAGGCAACAAGTGTACTGGGGATCATCGGCAGCCGGGAGGCCCTTGCCTGGGTAAAAACCATGCTTGGCGATCCGGATGATCAGGTGGTGGAGGTTGCCCGTGATATTTTACAGCCGGCAGGGAAAGAGGGCTGACATGGCGACCGCGGTTTTTACCCTCCTTGCCGGCATCCCTGTCTGTCCGGGAGTTCAGCCCCTTTTTAGGAGCGGCGGTTGATCGGGATGGAAAGGATTTTCGGCCCAATGGGAGCGCTTGCCCGCCATCTTCCCGGCTATGAGGCCAGGCCAGGCCAGCAGGAAATGGCAACGGCCATTGGTGAGCTGCTGTTCGATCTGGAAGATTCGGAAGATTCGGGTGCAGCGGCCATTTCCCTGGCCATCGAGGCGGAAACCGGTCTCGGCAAGACCCTGGCCTACCTGGTTCCGGCGGTGTTGAGTGGGAAAAAAGTCGTGGTTTCCACCAATACCCGCAATCTCCAGGACCAGATTCTGGACCGCGAGATTCCCTTTATACGCCGATATATCGATCCCGAATTGAAGGCCATCTGTGTCAAGGGGCGCCAGAATTATCTCTGTCTCTACCGATGGCACCAACAGTGCTCCCAAGACCAGGAAGAGCTGTTCACCGGTTCGGCGATTGAAAGGATCAGGAGCTGGATCGACCAGACCCGTTTTGGTGATCGAGCCGAACTGGACTGGCTCTCCTCCGCCTCACCGCTCTGGCGAAGGATCTGCTGTCAGTCCCATTTCTGCCTTGGCGGTGACTGCCCTGACGGACGCCGTTGTTTTCTCAACCGTCTGCGCCGGGAGGCGGCCTCCTGCCGAGTGCTGGTGGTGAATCATCATCTGCTGTTTTCCGACCTTGCCGTGCGACGGGGTGGTTATGGCGAGGTGTTGCCCCGGTACGAGGTGGTTATCTTTGATGAGGCGCACCATGTGGAAAAAGTGGCCACCCGCTTTTTTGGCTGTTCATTTTCCCGCTATCAGGTCAAGGATCTGGTGGCCGACATTGAACGAAGTTCCAGCGAGGGATTGGGGCCGGGGCAGCGGCGGGAACTGTTGCAAAAGATCAATGCCCTGGCCGGCCGCATGGAGCAGTTTGCGGCCATGTTTCCGGCCCGGCGGGGACGGTTCCCCCTGGGTGAGCTGCTGCGGGCCTCACCTTCGCTAATGGAAAAACGGGACATGCTGCTGTCGGCCTTTGCTGCCTTGGCTGATGTCCTTGAGGGTTGTGGGAAAGGCAGGGAACCATGGACCCAGTATGGAGTTCGCTGCCGGGATCTGAAAACCGAGCTGGAATGTATCTGTGCGGAGTCATTTGATGATCTGCCGGAGGGTGAGGTGCAGTATGTGCACTGGTTTGAACGGCGGGAGAAGAACCTTGTCTTGTCCGCCACGCCCATTGATGTGGCGGCCGAGCTGCAGGAGAGTCTCTTTTCCATGGTCGGGGCCTGTGTTTTTACCTCCGCCACCCTGACCACCGGGGGGGATTTCAGCTATTTTCTTGGCCGTCTTGGCCTGGCCGAAGATACGCCGACCCTGTCCTTTCCCTCGCCGTTTCCATATGCGGACCGCACCCTGCTATACATACCCGAAGATACGTTTCCCGAGCCGGCGGCCGATACCTATCAGCAGGAACTGCACGCGCGGCTGGAGCAGTTGATTACAGCTGCAGGCGGGAGAACCCTGGTGTTGTTTACCTCGTTTAAGGCCATGGATGCGGCCTTTTACGCCTTGGAAGAGAAAATTGCCTTTCCTGTCCTTCGGCAGGGTGATGGGCCCAGGCATGAGTTGCTGCGCCGTTTTTCCAGGGAAACCGAGTCAGTACTCTTTGCGGTTGCCAGTTTCTGGGAGGGGGTGGATATTCCCGGCGAGAGTCTGAGTTTGCTCATAATTGATAAATTACCATTTGAAGTCCCCAGCGACCCTGTTATTATGGCCCGCATGAAGAGAATCAGCGCCATGGGCGGAAATCCTTTTTTTGATTTCCAGGTGCCACGGGCCATCCTGACTTTGTGTCAGGGGGTTGGTCGCCTGATGCGCAAATCCGATGATCGGGGCGTAATCGCTATCCTTGATGTCCGCTTGTTTTCCAAGGGGTATGGACGACGGTTTCGCAAGAGCCTGCCTCCCTGTCCCCTTGTCCGGGACGTAGAGGCGGTAACAACTTTTTTTAATCAGGAACGTGATGACAGTCAGTAAAGAAAGTCAGGCCCGGTTGGGTGAGGTGGCCGCCCGGGTTGCAGGGCATGTTGAGCAGGCGATGCGCCTGGACATCGCAGAGGCCCTGCAAAACTGCGATCCTCTGCTTGCCGAAGTTCTTGAATACGCAATTTTCGGCGGCGGCAAACGGATACGGCCCCTGTTGACAGTACTTTCATCCACGATCTGCGGCCGCAGGGATGACCAGTTGTATCTCCTGGCCGCCGCCCTTGAATATCTACATGTGGCGACCCTGATCCATGATGATGTCATCGACCACGCCCGTACCCGCCGAGGGCGGGAATCGGTGCGGAATAAATACGGCATGGCGGTGGCCATCCTGGCCGGAGACTGGCTGCATGCCCGTTCCATGCACCTGATCGGCCAGTTGACCGGTCCCGATGGTCTGTCTGTGTTCTGCAGGGCGACCGGGGCCATGGTCGATGGTGAGTATCTGCAGATTCGGCATGCCGGGAACCTGGCCCTTACCGAGGAAAAATACTTTGCCATCATCGAGCGGAAGACCGCCAGCCTCATTGCCTCGACCTGCATGCTGGGGGCCATGTTTGCCGGCGGCACTTCAGCACAGCAGCAGGCGCTTGGCCGGTACGGCCAGAAGGTGGGCGTGGCCTTTCAGGTGGTGGATGACCTGCTGGATTATCTTGGCAACCAGAAGGAAACCGGCAAGAAGGTTGGCAACGATTTTCTGGAGGGAAAGATTACCCTGCCGCTCATTGCCGCCCTTGAAAAGGCAAATGAAGAGGAGCATAGGGAACTGCATTCCCTGTTGACTGGTGACAGGTCGGATGTCCAGTCCTGTGAACGGCTGCGGGTTTTACTGGACAGACTCGGCGGTTTTCGTTTTGCCCGCGGCCGGGCCGAGTCCCTTGTCCAGGAGGCGGTAGCCTCCCTTGAAATGTTTATCACCGGTGATGAGCAGGAGAGTTATCAACTGCTGGTCGCCATTGCCGGCTATATTCTGGCCAGGAAACAGTAAGTAAGTGAGACATAGATACAACCTCGCCCGTATGCTGCACTTCCTTGCCCTGGCAATGATTGTGCTTCTGCTGCTGTCCTGCCGCTTTTCTCCATCGGACGGGGAGCCCGGGAAAACATCGCCGGCAGTTGAAACGGCAGGCAAAACAGATAAAACAACCATTGTTTTTGAGGAACCTAATCTGCCCGAACCGCGCGATACAGCCGCGGCAGAGACCGGAGGTCAGGGGTCCGGGGCCTGGGGGGCACAAGAAGGTCGTCCCCGGATCGCCATCATTATCGATGACATGGGGTATCACCAGCAGATTGGTCGTCGTCTTATCGCCCTTGATCTTGATTTAACCTTTTCCTTTCTGCCTAAAGCCCCATATACCAAAACGCAGGAGGAGCTGGCCTGGGAAAAGGGACGAGATGTAATGCTGCACCTGCCCATGCAGGCCCGTGACCCTGCTGTCAACCCGGGTCCGGGCGCGCTGTACAGGCACTATTCCAGGCAGCGGATACAGGCGCTGATTGCGGAGGATTTAAAAAGTGTTCCCCATGCCATCGGCAGTAATAATCATATGGGATCGCGCTTTACCGAGGACCGGGCCGCCATGCATGAGGTGTTGGCCGTTTTAAGGAAAAAGGGCCTTTTTTTTGTGGATTCCTATACAACCGCAGCCTCTACCGGCCTGGATGAGGCCCGGCGGATGGGTGTTCCCACGGCCAGGCGGCATGTTTTCCTGGATAATGTTCTGGATGAAAAGAAGATCTGTCGCCAGCTTGACCGCCTGGTTGACCGGGCCCGGGAAAAGGGCTGGGCGATTGGAATCGGACATCCCCATCGGGCCACCCTGAACGCCTTGACCGATTGCGGCCCAACCATCCAGGCCAGGGTACAGGTGGTCGGGGTCCATGCCCTGGTCAGGTGATTGTTCTTGAAAACCTGTTGCTGCTATGTCTGCTTTATAGAATGGCTAAAGGCGGCTGACTCCAGACCCGGAATTTGAAATACCTATTTTTGGGATAACACGGTGTTTGTATGACTCGTTTTGGATGTATTCGTCATTCGCACAGCCTCTGGAATGGAGAACAACGTATCCAGGGACGGCAAAACAGCCCCTTGTCCGAACAGGGACGGGAAATGGCGGTCGCCTGGGGTAAGCAGTTGCAGGGGCTGCCTTGGGATCGTATCTTGATCAGTGACCTGGGCAGGGTCAGGGAAACCGGCAAACTGATCAATGAAAGCCTGCGCCTGCCCATGCATACCGATCAACGTCTGCGGGAACAGGACTGGGGCGAGTGGTCCGGCCTTACCTATGGTGAGCTGCGTGAGCGCCGGGGCGAGGATTTTGCCCGCCAGCAGCGCCGGGGATGGCATTTTCGACCACCGAGGGGCGAGTCGCGTCTCGAAGTCCTGGCCCGCGCCAGGGCGGCATTACGGGATGCTGCCCGTAACTGGCCGGGAGAAAAGGTCCTGGTTATCACCCACGAAGGGGTACTCAAGTGTTTGGTGTATCATCTGTGCGGGCTGAAATTTCTGCCATCTGAGCAACCGCTGATCAGGGGATACAAGGTCCATCTTTTGCAGATCTGTGAAACAACCCTCTTGCTCGAACGGTTGGGCATTCTTGATCTGTTGACCCTTCAGGACGCGGAACCTGTGGCCCTCTTTTGATCAGATTCCCCGAAAAATTTCGATTTTTTCTGTCCTGTTTTCTGGTGCCCGACTGAAAACAATTGCCTTCTCTTTGCAAGTATTTTGCCGCTATCATTCCATCAGCCGGTTTGCGATCAGGCCGAAAAATGAGTCCTGGCGGGCGGTAAACCACCAGCCCAGGTGGGTGAGGCAGGTGGAACAGAGCGCGTATTGCCAGTTATAGCCGTCAAACCAGGAAAAGGCAGCGGTTGGCTCACCCCGGATAAGACATCCCGGCGCTCGTTTGTAACAACGAATTTCAAAGGCTATCCCGGCAGGATTGAAAAATACATGTTCATAGAGACCGTCTTTGGCCATGCCTTGGCCGGGGGTGGTGATGGCGGCGCAGCAGACCCGGCAGAGAATGGCCTGCTCCGGAGAGGTTTTTTTGTGTTCGTATGAATTGGCAAGGACGGTCGATTTTTTCCCCTGGCGCAGCTCGATACGATAGCAATGCACCGGGTGCAAAAGGCGGCGGCAATCAGTCCCCATCCTTCCGGTAGTAGGCAACAATAGCATTGACCATGTCGGCAATGGTGTATTCCTGCGGTTGGATATCGACCCTGAGGCCATGCCGGGCAACGGTCTCGGCGGTGATCGGTCCAATGACAGCGATTTTGACCGGGTCCATCAACCGGTGCAGTTCTTCCTCTGAATCGGCATCCACCATGGTGAGAAAGTTATCAACCGTTGACGAGCTGGTAAAGGTCACCAGGTCAATGGATTGCTCTTCCAACCTTTGCCGTAATTCATCCTTTCTGCCCTGGGGCGGGACATTCCGGTAGACCGGTGCAACCCGCACCTCGGCCCCTGCTTCGGTAAGCATTTCCGGCAGAATTTCCCGTGCCTTTTCGGCCCTGGGCAGAAGGACTTTTTTTCCATCCATGCCGGTATCGATCAGGGCGGCGGCCAGCCCTTCACCGGTGAATTTTTCAGGGATAAGATCAGCCTTCAGGCCGTAGTTGCGCAGTTTTTTGGCCGTTGCCCTGCCAACCACAGCGATTTTTGGTCCGCCGAGACTGCGCACATCCATGTCTTTTTTCCAGAGGTGGTCAAAAAACCAGGTTATGGCGTTGATACTGGTGAACAGGAGCCAGTCATACTCTGTTATTCTGGCCAGTGCGTTGTCAAGCAGGGTGTAGTCGCGGGCCGGTTCCATGTGCAGGGTCGGGTATTCCAGGCAGTCGGCGCCGTTTTCCTCCAGCAGGGCAACCAGTTCGCTGGCCTGTTCCCTGGTCCGGGTGACGACCATGTGTCTGCCGAACAGCGGTCGTTTTTCAAACCAGTCAATGGTGGAGCGTAGTCTGACCACGTCACCGACAATGATCAGTGCCGGCGGGATGATTCCCGCCTGGTTGACAACCTCGGTTATGGTGGCCAGGGTGCCCTCAACCGAGTGCTGTTCCGGCGTGGATGCCCAGCGGACAACGGCCACCGGGGTGTCGGGGGGGCGGCCGTTGTCAATCAGCTTTTTAGTGATAACGGGCAGGTTTTTGATCCCCATGTAGACAACGATGGTGCCGGCGCCGGTGGCCAGCTTGTCCCAGGCAATATTTGATTCCTTTTTGCCGGGCGCTTCGTGGCCGGTTATAAAGGCGACCGATGCCGTGTACTCTCTATGGGTAATGGGAATCCCCGCATAGGTGGCGGCAGCGGTGGCCGAGGTAACTCCGGGCACGACTTCAAAGTCAATGCCTGCGGCCACCAGTTCTTCAATTTCCTCGGCGCCGCGGCCAAAGATAAAAGGGTCACCGCCCTTGAGCCGGACCACCCGTTTACCCTGGCGGGCAAAATCGATCAGCAGTGTGTTGATCTGGGCCTGGGTAAAGGCATGCAGGCCGCCGCCCTTTTTGCCGGCATAGACCAGCTGCGCTGTTTCCGGCACATGACGAAGCAGCTTGGGGTTGGCCAGGTAATCATAGACCACCACTTCGGCCCGTTCCAACAGATGTTTTCCCCGCAGGGTAATCAGGCCCGGGGCACCGGGGCCGGCCCCGACCAGGTACACCTTGCCGGGTAGTTGTGATTTCCGGTGGTTCATGGCAACGTTTCCCGGTAGACCTCATCAAGAATTGCCCGGCCGCCGCGATCAAGAAGGAGCTCGGCAAGGGACCTGCCCAGGTTCTCTGCCCGCTCGGACGGCGCGCTTTGTTGTTCGCGTAAGACCCGGCGGCCGTCCACCCCGGCAATAAGGCCGCTTAAGCTGACGGTATCACCTTTCAAAACAGCGTGGGCGCCGATGGGTACCTGGCAGCCGCCTTCCAGGCGCAGGAGAAAGGCGCGTTCCGCGGCCACGGTAACCGCTGTTTTCCGGTGGTGGAGAAACTGCATGCCCGCCAGCAGTTCATCGTCGCTGTTGCGCAGTTCTATTCCGAGCGCACCCTGGCCAATGGCGGGCAGCATCTGCTCAGGAGGAAAGAAAGAGGTAATCCGGTTCTGCATACCCAGTCGGTTCAATCCGGCACCGGCAAGGATGATGGCATCATATTGGCCTTCATCGAGTTTCCGCAGCCTGGTGTCAAGGTTGCCGCGCAGGTCCTTTATTTGCAGGTCTGGACGCAGGGCGGCCAGCTGCGCCTTGCGCCTGAGACTCGATGTGCCGATGACGGCCCCTTGGGCCAGGTCTTCGATGGTTTTCGAGTGGTTGCAGATAAAGGCGTCAAGCGCTATTTCCCGGGGTGGAATGACGGCCACATGCAGACCATCCGGTAGGTCAGTGGGCACGTCCTTCATGGAGTGAACGGCAAGGTCGATCCGGCCGTCCAGCAGGGCATCTTCAATCTCCTTGACAAAGAGTCCCTTGCCCCCGACCTTGGCCAGCGGTACATCGAGAATTTTGTCTCCTTTGGTGGTGATTTTAACCAGTTCCACCGATGTGTCCGGATATTGGGCTTCAATTTGATTTTTTACCCAGGTGGACTGGGTGACAGCCAAGAGGCTGGCCCTGGTGCCGATTTTTACGGTTTTTTTCATTATTACAGGCCTTGTGCGAGGAAATAGAAAAAATACTGATTACCGTCAATCCTCGGAAGTGGTTCAAAAAGTGCCATATAATTGTAGGACCACTTTATTTGCAAACCACGGATGGACGCGGATGCACACAGATTATTTGAAAAATTGCATGTCTGCCTGAACGTAGTGGAACCAGACAAATTACATTTTACCGCGTCTTGGTGCTAATCAAATAAAAAATATTGAACCGGAAGATCAATGCGGATTGGACAGAAACCTTTGTATCATGTTTTTGCCAGCTCGTCCAGTAAGGCGGTTATTATTGAGACCCTTCCGTAATATCTGAACGATGAATTGCCAGTGCAGCCTCAAATTTTTTTGAGCAGGGATAATGTAATTTTTTGGCAATATCAAAGTGTTTGATGGCGGAGTCAAACTCATTCAGGGCATAGTGCGCAATGGCCTTATTATAATGGGCAAGGGCAAATTTCGGCTTGAGGTGGATGGCCTTATCGTACTGCTGTATTGCCCTGTTGTATTTTTTTTGCAGGTAATAGGTGTATCCCAAGTTGTTTCGTATGGTTGCGTCATTCGGGGATAAACTCAGTGCAGCCCGTAATGAGCCGATTGATTTATACAGACGTCCCAGTTTCCCATAGGTTATGCCAAGTTGAGTATAGGCATCGACATATGAAGGATTGAGTTTAGTGGCTTTTTGAAACTGATCAACAGCGGCTGCTGGGTCTTGCTGTTCCAGCAATAATCCAAAATTGTAATGGACGGTGGGGAGCTTTGGGTTTAATTGTATGGCTTTCCGGTAGCAGTGGACTGCCTGGTCCTTTTTTCCTGTTTCGTGATAACAGCTTCCAAGCAGGCTGTAAAATTCTCCGTTATCCGAATAGGCTGACTGAATTTCTTCAAGATACGGAATGGCTTTTTGGTGCTTTCCCAGATGAACATAGGCAATGCCAATACCATAACCGGCTTCCTTGTTGGCTGGATTTTGTTTTCGGGCGGCCAGAAATTCGTTCAGGGCTTTTTGATATTGTTGTTCGGAGAGATAATGGTTTCCCAGGAATATATTTGTAAAATCGGAAACAGCAGTTAAGGACTCCGCCTTGATGTATGCTGAAAATGCCTTGTTTTTCCGACCTGCATTCCGAAAGGCAACGCCCAGGTTCTCATACACTTTCCCCGGATTTATTTTTGCTGATTTTTCATATTCGGCAATGGCCTTTTTATATGCCTTTATGGCCTCGGTAAATTTGTTCATATTGGCCAAGGCAATGCCTAAACCTTCAAAGGCTGGACCCAGGGTGGGGTCATTGACAATCGCCTTTTTAAATGCTTCAACTGCGCGCTCCCATTTCCCTTTGTCAAGATAACGTTCACCAAGATGACTGTATTCGGAAGCCATGGTGTCGCTTACGGGATGTTTTTTAAAGGTCTCCAGCCTGGCCTTGCATATTCTGCAGAGATGTTCCGATTTGGCATCATGTTCCTGTAAATTATTGGGAAATGCGCGTGCGCAATAGGGCGTATTGCATCGTGGGATTCCGAAGGTGAAGTTTATGCTGGAAAGGGCCTGTTTCAACAGTCGTTTGAGCAGCCTTGGCCTGTTGTCCGATTCACCATTGAATTTTGCCGTGAACCTGTAATAAGAAATGGCCCCGTAAATACCTATCGTCTTTCCATACAGGAAATTGCAGCCGTGACAGCCTATGTCTTCCGCTGTAACTCCGATATAACTTTGTATCGGTTCATCCAGGCGGAAAGGAAAACGTTGCCGGATTTTTTTGGTGATTGTTTCAGTATAATACTGTCCCGATGTACTTAATTTTTTAAGGTTCTTTTCAAATTGTTGTCGGCTTGCAATCCCCTCTGGTCCTAATTTATCCAGATACGACAGGATAAATCTGGATTGTGGTAATGAAGAGCGTAAATTATCTTTGGTTATATTGAGTTTGTTTGTAATTTCATCGAACTGGAGCTTTGAGAGGTTTTTTGTAATTTTTTTAAATATATCAGCAATATATTTGTCGGATAGTCGTATGTCGAATTTGCCGGGATTGATCGATTCTTTGGCAATGGAGATCTGGATACCCAGTTCGTTCTGCAGGGCCGATCTCAATTCGAGTAGAAGCTGTTTATTCGGATTACCAATGGGAACAAGCAGCACTTTGACTTTATTATATGCTATTTTCTTTTGTGGAGCGGTATCCGGTATCTCTGCATGAAGTTTTTTCAGCAGATTCACGCTCTGTTGACATAATGGCCAGTCCTCCGAGAATTCGAAAATATTTTGCAGGATAGGGATAGCATCATTGCGGCGATTATTTTTCAGGAGCAATTGGGCAAGCAGAAATTGTTTGTGCAAATCAGAGGCATCGACCTGCAGTCCTTTCTCGTACAGGGGGATCGCCTTTTTTATCTTTCCCTCTTTCCGGTAAATTTTTGCCAGCTGAAAGACAAATTCAACATTTCGTCTTTTTTGGATGGTATTTTGTGACAGAATTTCCGCCACTTTTTGTTCCAGTTCAGTTCTGGACAATTTTTTATCTTTTTGGCCTGTATCCTGAATCGCTTTTTTTTGAAATGACTCAGAGTTGACAACAAAGCTGGAAATGCTCCATTTCTCATTTTCTCTGATGATCACAACCTGAATTGTCGCATCTCCATTCTGAAAAGTGGCACGGGCGGTATAATTTCCGGTGATTATCTGTTTTCCCTTAGAATTTACAGTTAATGTAATTTCCCCTTGCGACCCATGGTATTTTTGTAGAGGTCCAAGGGTTTGGAAAAGAAAAAAGAGCCTTTCGATATCATCACGTGGAGTTTGTTGAAAGAGATATGGATGCGCATATTTTGTTAATCGGGCAACACTCCAT
>WFZC01000138.1 GCA_015489765.1 Desulfobulbaceae bacterium | reverse complement strand
GTTATAATGATGTGGGAAAATAAAAGGGGTGAGGCTAAGTGCCAGCTTATTTATAAAAGATTGAATAATTGAATATTTGAAGTAACTGAGAAAGAGAATAACCAGTATGATTACTCCTGTATTTATTGATTTTTTACTTTTGTCCTGCAGTAGCGAGGTTCCTGTAAGAAAAATAATGCAGATCAGAATAAATAATAGGGAAAGCAAAGGCAGTGGATTTTTCAGCGTCAGGCTTAATACAGTTAAACTTACTGCGATCATAAAGATGTTTCTTGCCCAGAGCGGGGCTTTCCCTTTCTGGAAAAGAATATAAACAGTGATGAAGATAATGGTTATAAACCAGAAACCTATTCCGGAAAAAGGGGTAATCGTCATAGTGAATTACTGGGTGTTTTCATTTGTGCCGTCGATCTGACAACTCATTATCATGTGGTTGAACTTTGAAGAAACAATAATAACTTCGCGCAGTCTGTCCTACTGGTAAATTTTAGGCATTGTTTTGTCCTTTCCATGATGCAAGTATCTCCCTGATGCGGGCAGCGGCCCTGCCGTCGCCGTAGGGGTTATGTCTCCTGGCCATTTCCAGGTATTGTTCTTCGTTCTTGAGCAATCGTTCGGTTTCCGTGATGATTTTTTGTTTGTCCGTGCCAACCAGGATTACTGTGCCGGCACCAACCGCTTCCGGACGCTCCGTGGTTTCGCGCATGACCAGGACGGGTTTTCCAAGAGAAGGCGCCTCTTCCTGGACGCCGCCCGAGTCGGTTAGAATCAGGCGGCAACGATCCATGGCGTAGACAAAGGGCGCGTAATCAAGAGGCGCTATCAGGTGGATGTTCTTTTTGTCACATAAAAGAGAAAAAACCGGTTGCCGGACATTGGGGTTGAGGTGTACGGGGTAGATAAAGTGGATGTCCGGATGGCGGGCCGCCAATGTGGAAATGGCCTCGCAAAGGTCCCTGAATCCCTGGCCGAAATTTTCGCGACGGTGACCGGTGATCAGCACATAGGGCTTGCCGGACAGGATAACGGATGTTGCCGACCCAAAAACGTCCTGCCAGTCATCCCGGTCGGCGACCTTTTTCTGCACCCATAACAGGGCATCAATAACGGTGTTGCCGGTGATAAAGATGTTGTTCTCTGCAACCTTTTCCGCAAGAAGATTATTTTTTGATACCTCGGTCGGGGCAAAATGAAAGCGTGCTATTCTGGTTGTCATTGCCCGGTTGGCCTCTTCCGGAAACGGTGCATATATATTTCCGGTGCGCAGGCCTGCCTCAATATGGCCGACAGGAATTTGCAGATAATAGGCAGCCAGCGATCCGGCAAAACAGGTTGTTGTATCGCCCTGGACCAGAACAAGATCTGGGCGTTCCCGTTTCAGGATGTCACGAGCGCCGAGAAGCACCTTGCTGGTCACATCAAAGAGGTCCTGGTTCGGCTGCATGATATTCAGGTCATGGTCCGGGGTAATGTCAAAAAGCTGTAATACCTGGTCCAGCATCTGTCTGTGTTGGGCGGTTACACAGACTATGGAGTCAAATTCCGGGTCTGTTGCGAGAAGCTGGATCAATGGCGCCATTTTAATGGCTTCCGGCCTGGTGCCGAACAGTGACAGTACTTTCATCGCCAGACCCCGCAGGTGTCGAGAACAATTTTTTCTTCCAGCCGGCCCATGGGGATCCGTTTAAACTGCCTGTGGCCGACAAGCGCCACCAGGATATCCGCCTTGTCGAGCAGGGTGTCCAGGGGGTGCAGGTCCAGGCCATCCACAGTCGTTACATTTGGTTCGCAGACAATGACTTTGCCGATTTTCATGGCTGTCAGCCTGTGGGCAATAGATAACGCGGGGGATTCTCTCAGGTCATCGATATCCGGTTTGTAGGCCAGGCCAAGGCAGCCGATGACCGGGTCCTTGAATCGTTTTGCCTTGTCGGTAATCCGGTCAATAACCCAATCCGGCTTGTGGTCATTTATTTTTCGTGCCGTCTGCACAAGTTGGGTGGCTTCGGGTGCGCTGCTGACAATAAACCATGGATCAACCGCGATGCAATGGCCGCCGACCCCCGGTCCGGGGCGGAGAATGTTGACCCTGGGATGACGGTTTGCCAGAGCAATGAGTTCCCAGACATCAATTCCAAGCTGATCACATACAATGGACAGCTCGTTGGCAAAGGCAATGTTGACATCACGGGATGTATTTTCAACAAGTTTGGCAAGTTCAGCCGTGCGGGCATTGGTTTCCAGTAATTCCCCCCGCACAAAATGCTGGTAAAATTCCACGGCTTTTTCCGTGGATTGCTCATCAATACCGCCGATGACCCGGTCATTGTCGATCAGCTCATGGAGGACCCGGCCGGGAAGGACCCGTTCGGGACAGTGGCAAAAATGCAGGTTGGCAAGTTGCGGACACTCCCTGACGATTATTTCCTGCACCTGTTCCGTGGTTCCAACCGGAGAGGTTGATTCCAGAATGATCAGATCTCCGTCCTTGACCACCTTGGTGATGGCTTTGGCGGCGGAAAATACATAATGTAAATCCGGCTGGTTATCGTCTTTAAAAGGCGTCGGGGTGGCAATAATAAAAATATCAGCGGGCTGCGGCTCAGTATAGGCCTTCAGGTTGCCGGACTGGACCGCGGATTTGACCATGACATCAAGATCAGGTTCAACGATGTGTACTTTGCCCTGATTGATCTGTTCAACGACCTCTTTTTTTACATCAATACCTGAAACGGAATATCCCTTGGTTGCCAGAAGGCTTGCCGTTGGTAAGCCGACATAGCCAAGTCCCAGTACACAGATTTTTTCCATGAGCCTGCTCGATATGTTTATAGTGAAATGTTATGGATCGCTTGAAACAGTCGGTAACCGACTGTTTCTGCTTCCATCTATAGGGCGAATTTTGACGGTAATTTGAAAAAGTAAGCGGCTTTATATCTTCATTTCGTTGTTAAGGTTTTATGGTGTAAGCGATCGTATCAGGAGTTCGCTGGAGCTGAAATGAGATAAGATGTCAAATTACGGGATGTCTATTTTGCTATAGTATCAAAAGCACTTGGTTTATGCAAATTTCAATTGGCCGGAATGGAAACAGAAATTGATGAGAAGACTGGATTCCCGCCCAACAGACCGCGGGAATGACTAAAGGGTATGTCATCCCCGAGGTAGTATTCGGGGATCCAGGTAGATGCATGGCCTCAGCATATACACTGGATTCCCGCCCAACAGATTGCGGGAATGACTAAAGGGTATGTCAT
>WFZC01000137.1 GCA_015489765.1 Desulfobulbaceae bacterium | reverse complement strand
TTGTCGGCATCTTTATCAATCCCTTACTGGAAAATACCGGGGAATACAAAAAATTTAATTTTTTCCTTGCCTCGGTGTAAAAAATTTTGTATCAACGAGTATCGGAGATTAAATTTGGCTTGATAGGCTGTTAGTCTCAATCAAGTCGTTTCTCTCATTACTCAAAAAGTAGAGGAGGATGTATCATGAAGAAAACCTTAGCTGTTGCTGCCATTGTTTCCAGCATGGGTTTTGTTGGTAGTGCTGCGGCCGCAAATTTTGCCTTTCATGGCGATCTGGATCATCGTTTCCAGGTGTACACCAATCACGCTGATTTTTTGGTCAATGATAACTTCAAGAAAGGCGGCGCTGTAAACACCAAGGATGACATCGATGATTCCTGGGGTGAGGTCAAATATCGCCTGTGGACGGAGATGGCCAGTGACAATAAAAATGTCAAGGGTGTGTATGCCATTGAGATCGGTGGTCTGGAATTTGGTAAAGATGGTTCGGTTGGCAGATCTGTCGGTGGTCTCTATTCCGGTGATGGTGTCAATGTCGAGACCCGCTGGGCCTATCTCGACATGCAGATACCCGGTGTTGCTGACAAGATGCGCCTGAAAACAGGCCTGCAGCCCTTTAACCTGAACAAATACTTCTGGAAAGAGACCATCATGGGTGTAAACCTGGATGGCCAGGTTGGTAATGTCGGCTATTATGTCGGTTGGGAGCGTCCCTACCGTGTGGATGCCGGCTCTGCCGGTCCTGATGTCGGTGATGTTGATGCCTTTGTCGGCAAGGTTTCTTTCTCGCCCATGGCCAAATCCAAGGTCGGTTTCTTTGCCTCCTATATTGGAAATGATTCCGCTGTCCTTCATGATGCTGAAACAGGAGCGCGGACCTATAACAAGCTGGATGCAAGAAAGTGGGAAATCAAGAAATTTAAAGACGAGTTTGATCTTGATATCTATACCATGGGTATGACTGGTACGTTCAATATCAATAACCTGTTTTTTAATGGCGATTTTATCTATCAGGGTGGTTCCATTGATAATGCCACCTATGTGAATCAGGATGGCGTATCAAGCGCTGCCCATGATTATGATATCAGTGCATTCTTTGCTCATGTTGACGTTGGGGCAAAGATCGGCGCCACCAAGATCACCGGCACCTATATGTATTCCTCCGGTGATGATGATCCGACCGATGATAATATCGATGCCTACATCGCCACCGATGTGGATATGACTTTCTCTGGGGTATTGACCGAGGGTCATGCCACCACCGATGACTACTTCACCGAGCGGCCTTATATCCTGGATAAGGGTCTGCATCTCTTCAAACTGGCCGTTGACAACAAGGTCACCAGTCAGTTGCAAGTCGGTGGCGCTGTCATGTACATGATGACCGCTGAAGATGTCACCTATACCGGTGCCCAGGGACAGAATTTTGCCGATGATTCGGTTGGTACGGAAGTTGACGCATACGTCAAATACAAACTGTACCCGGATGTGACCATGTCCATGAACTTTGGTTATCTCTTTACCGGTGATGCCATGGACTACTTTGAGAGCGATCTCAATGGTTCCGCTGATGAGGATATCTACACTGTCGGCGCTCGTATTCGGTATAAATTCTAATCGGTTTTCCGTTTCCCTGTCCTGATAGATAAGACAGGGAATACGCTACATTACCAGGGCGACCAGCTGCAAACAGCTGGTCGCCCTTTTTTTATGTTTTTTTTGCAACGGTGATATTGTTTTTCCTGTCGGCTTTTATCCACAGGCAAATAATCACAAAAAATCCATGTGAATCCGTGTCCATCCGTGGTTTGTAAGTGAAGCTGTTAAAAATTCTATGGCCTCTTTTAGGCTACTTCCAAGGAATGGTGGTAATCAGGAAATATTTTGTTCCTCTGGTCCGAAACTGTTGAAAAATCCTTGAGAACAGGTATAACTTTCAGCAGTACAGGTCACTTATCAATTTTTTATTTCCCGGAGCGTTGTATCGCTATGAAAATCTTAACACGTCTTTTCTGCCTGCTTGCCATCTTCACCTGTTTGCTGATACAGGACGGTATCAGTGCAACTTTAAAAGATATTGTCACCGACATGAAACCTCTTGAGGGGTATGTTGTCGATGTGGTTGGCGGTCAGGTTATTATCGATCTCGGCAGTGATGCCGGCGTACATAAATATGATCTGTTTACTGTCTTTCATCAGGGACGGAAATTGACTGATCCGGTGAGCGGTAAAGTTCTTGGCCGGATCGAGTCGCGTGCCGGTGTTCTTTCCGTTACTCGGGTGGAAAAGATATTTTCTTATGCCAAGGCAGCCGGTTCAAGAGTCAATGTCAGACGTGGTGATAAAATTGTCCGATTTAAGGAAATAACCGCCGCTGTGGTCGATAAGACTGGAAAAAACAATCATTTTTTTTCCGTACTGCAACAGGAGCTTCCTGCCCTCAACTGGCAGGAACGGAAAACCGCCAAAACCGAACTTGTTTTTCTTCGTGAGGGAAATATTCTCAGAGTTTTGGATAATCATGGCCGGGTAATCAGAGAGTATGAACTCAAGAACCAGGTGCAGCCCGTTGCCCAGTCACAGGCAACCAGCCAATCTTTTGCGCCCGTATACGGCGCTGGAGTAGCAGCTACTGCCGCAGTTGTCGGTAATGGCACCACCAATGGCAAAATTCGCTACGACCTGCAGACCTATGGGTACAACCAGGGAGGCAGCCTTCCCTATTCGGCAATCATGGGTGATTTCCTCATGCTCAAGGGAACGATGCATCTTGCCGTTATTCGTGACCATGAAGCCATGGTTTACAGGGTAGAGGACAAGGGTTTGCAACAGGTTGCCAGGTTAAAGACTCCCTGGACCAAACTTCTGTCCGTCTGCTGGTGGCAGCCTGGAGCTGGAGCTCCATATGTCGGTATGACCGGTTATGACACCGATGAGCAGCAGGTCAGTTCAATCCTTCTCCAGTTTCGTAATGGTTCACTTGCTGTTATCCAAAAAGATATTCCCTATATCATTAATAGTAGTGATGTCGATGGCGATGGAAAGCCGGAACTCATGCTGGCCCAGAATTTTGACCAGGACGTCTTTTTCGGCAGGAAAACCCGTCAGCTCATTCTTGCGGGAACCACGGTTAAAACCAGGGAATACAGTGGCTCACTGCCTTCATCATTCCGGGTAACCGGGGGTACGGTTTTTCAACAGGCATCAGGCAGCATACGTTCGGTTGCCTATATTGTCGGCAATAAACTTCATATCAGGGAAGGCGGTCGTCAGGTTTATGCAAGCGCAAAGGAGATGGGCGGCAGTCTTTCCACGGTTCGTTATGTCCAGGATCCCGGCTCGATCAATCCACTTTTTTCCAACGCCAACATAGAGATCAGGCCGCTTGCCGTTGATGTGGATAACGACGGTATGCGGGAGGTGCTGGTCCCCAGTGCTGATCTTTCCGTCTTTTCCACTGTCGGCGGCGCTAATTCCATTAAAAAGACTTGGGTTTCGGTTCTGAAGAAAACCCAGGCCGGCACCTACATGAAGGGTAAGATCGGAGGTGATTATGACCAGTATATACAGGCAATCGGTGCGGCCAATGGCTCATTATATCTGCTTACCGTGAATCCGAGCGGCATCTTCACCGAGGCCCGTGGTCAAAGCAGGTTACTGGTTCTGCCGATGGCGGAATAGAAAACAGAATAGAGAGAGTAGTAGGAAAAAAGCGGCGTATCCGGATAGGATATGCCGCTTTTTTTATTTCCGAATAAACCAGCATGTCCCGGCAGCGCAATGAGGCATGAAAATGATCTGTTCCAGAAGTTCCTGCTTACCCGCAGAGCGGGTATGAAACGTCATGGAACAGCAGAAGATCACCCTGTTCACCGCAGAGCGAACAAGAAAGATTGTTCTTGTAGCACCGCTTTGCGGTACTACTCATCATTCGGCGCTCTGCGCTATTTGTCATTTGTAGATTAAAATCCGTGCATTGGATTGTGGGGCATAACAAGGCTGAAAACAATCGCGGCTAAAGCCGATCCTACGATTACTGATCCGATTTCAACACGGCCAGAAAGGCCCGGTGGGGAATTTCCACGTTGCCGACGGTTTTCATCCGTTTTTTCCCTGCCTTCTGTTTTTCCAACAGTTTTCGTTTTCGTGAAATATCACCGCCATAGCATTTTGCCGTTACGTCCTTGCGCAGGGCGGAAATATTTGTCCGGGCAATAATGGTGCCACCGATGGCGGCCTGGATGGCAATTTTAAACATCTGCCTAGGGATCTCTTCCTTGAGCCGCTCGCAGGCCTTCAATCCCCGTTCCCTTGCCCTGGTCCTGTGGGTGAGCTGGGACAGGGCGTCGACCTGTTCCCCGTTGACCAGGATGTCGAGCTTGACCAGATCACTGGGGCGATAGTCCAGAAGTTCATAATCAAAAGAACCATACCCCTGGGTCACGGATTTGAGCTTGTCATAAAAATCATAGATCACTTCGGCCAGGGGGAGTTCACAGGTGAATTCTATCCTTCCGGGCATGGGGTAATGATAGTTGGTATTTTCACCCCGCCGTTCCATACACAGGGTCATGACCGCGCCCATATAGCGTTCCGGAATATGGATGGTCGCCTTGATAAAGGGTTCCTCGATTTGCCTGATTGAGCCTGGATCAGGGAAATAGCTTGGATTATCGACTTCCTTGACGGTATCGTCCTGCAGGGTAAAAATATACTTGACCGTGGGGACGGTCAGGATGAGCGAGATGCCGAATTCCCGTTCCAGCCGCTCCTGGACAACTTCAAGGTGCAGAAGCCCGAGAAATCCGCACCGAAATCCGAAACCAAGGGCAGCGGAAGAGTCCTTTTGAAAGGTAAGGGCGGCGTCATTGAGTTTCAGTTTTTCCAGGGCCGTTGCCAGGTCTTCATAGTCATCGGTGGCAATGGGGTAGATGGATGAAAAGACCACCTGCTGGATTTCGCGGAACCCGGGCAGCGGGGCAGGACAGGGGTTTTCTTTCAAGGTAATGGTATCACCTGGCCTGGTGTCGGATACGGTCTTTACGCCAGCAATGATATAACCGACCTGGCCTGCGCTCAGTTCCTTTTTTGGAGTCCGAGCAAGGTGAAAGAGACCCACTTCCTCGACCCGGTATTCGGCATTGTTGGACATGAAAATAATGGTATCTCCAGCTTTTAACCTGCCGTTTATGATGCGGACCGAAATGACGGTTCCCCGGTAAGGATCATAGTTGGCATCAAAGATCAGGGCTTCAAGCGGCTTTTCCGGGTCCCCTTGTGGTGGTGGCAACAGGGTAACAATGGATTCCAACAGTTCGGCCACGCCTTCACCGGTCTTGGCGGAACATTTCCTGATGATCTCCTCTTCAAGGCCAAGGTCTTCGACAATGGATTGCGCCACCTTGTCAGGTTCGGCCGCCGGCAGGTCTATCTTGTTGATGACAGGGATGATTTCAAGGTCATTTTCCATGGCGAGATAGAGGTTGGCCAGGGTCTGGGCCTCGATACCCTGGGCGGCATCAATCAATAGCAGGGCCCCCTCGCAGGAGGACAGGGCCCGGGAAACCTCATAACTGAAGTCAACATGGCCTGGAGTATCGACCAGGTTCAAGGTATAGGTCTCGCCATCGGCCGCGGTATAGGGCAGGCAGATTGTCTGGCTCTTTATGGTGATGCCGCGCTCCCGCTCAATCTCCATATTATCGAGGAGTTGATTCTTGAATTCACGGTCGCTCACCATGTTACACCGCTGGATCATACGGTCGGCCAGGGTTGACTTGCCGTGGTCTATGTGTGCTATTATACTGAAATTCCTGATTTTATCTATGCTTTCACTCATGGGTTTCAGAAACCTGTATTAGAAAAAATATTTTTTCGGCAACATACCTTGCCCCAATGAAGCAGGCAAGAGCTATTGCTGAAGAAAAATATTGCTGAAGAAAAAAAACATTTTTGCACTTTTTCCATGTCGTGATTACGGCAAAGGAAGTTGGATAATCTCCATTAAAGCCGGCCATGATGATTGTGTCGGTATTTAAGTGAAAAAAATAATAGGTTGGGGTATAGTGAATATTTATTACCCTGTATGCGAGAAGGACTCCATGCAGGGTTCTCTTTTTTTTGCGATAAAGTTACCGGAAACTGTCATGGCTGGATCAGATTGGCCGAGTTCTGCTATGACATCGCTGGGCTGTGATGAGAACAACCTGTCCCGAAGTTGTTGGCCACCTTGAAAAATTGGTGCCGGATCTCTGTGTCACAGAAAAATGAGAAATGCTCACATATGTCAAATATACTGCGCTTTTTAATTTTCCTGTTCCTTGAACACGAACGAAAATTCTAATTTTTCAAGGCACCCTTTTGTTGTCCGGCAGAGTGGTGTAACAAGAAAATATCAACTGTCGTCGTTAGGCAAGTCCGCAAGATTTTCGGCTTGTCAAGCTAATCCCGTAATATCAAGCCCGGAACTCGGAATCCATCTGTTTTCAGGTATATGGTTACGAAAAAAAAGTCTCAACAAAAGAAAAAGAAATCCACCAACTCCAAGGATTCGTCCCCTGAACAGATGCTGCATCCTCTCGTGGTCCTGCCTGATGAGGAAAACCTTCCTGCGGTCAGTAATCCCGCCCTGCACAGATACCTGCAGGAAATCAGCCAGTATGAACTGCTGACGCGTGAGGAAACCGAGGAACTTGCCGCCCGATTTCAGGAAACCGGTGATCCGGATGCCGCTTACAGGCTGGTCTCGGCCAATCTCCGTCTTGTGGTCAAGGTGGCCATGGATTTCCAAAAATACTGGATGCAGAATTTTATGGATCTGATCCAGGAAGGCAATGTCGGCCTGGTGCAGGCGACAAAGAAGTTTGATCCTTACCGGGGAGTCAAGTTTTCCTATTATGCCGCCTACTGGATCCGGGCTTACATCCTGAAATTTATCATGGACAATTGGCGGTTGGTCAAGATCGGCACCACCCAGGCCCAGCGGAAATTATTTTTCGGCCTCAACAAGGAACGAAAGCTTCTTGAGGCCCAGGGGTTCAAACCCGAGGTTAAGCTGCTTGCAGACAGGCTCAACGTCAAGGAAAGTGAAGTCATTGAGATGAGTCAGAGGATGGACAATTGGGATGTCTCCCTTGAGGCACCTGTACGCAGTGATTCCGAGGATCAGCAGAAGAATTTTTTACCCCAGGGCGGACCTGATATTGAAGAGTTGGTCGCCAGTCGTGAGATTCGAGAGGTCCTTGGTGAGGTCTTGAAAAAGATGGAGGACAGACTCAATGAAAAAGAACGGGTTATCTTGAAAAGCAGGTTGCTCAGTGATGAACCGCTTACCCTGCAAACCATAGCGGAACAATTTGGTATTTCCCGGGAGCGGGTCAGGCAGATAGAGGCGAATCTTCTCAAAAAGCTGAAAAAACAACTAGAAAACGATATGCCCGATATTCTTGATCTGTTTAACGGCGAAAATATGGTTGTCCGTGGAGCTGAAGGCTGACTGGAAGATACAAGGCGCCTGCAAGAGGACATGAAAAAATCCCTATTTTCTTAATCGGCAAAACTGCTGTCTGCCCCTGGTGTTCAATACCCTGAAACTAATAATTTTTCATTGTATATACAAGAATGAATGTACCACTGCTTGACCTGGGCCCCCAGATACAATTGTTACGGAACGAAATTATCGAGGCTGTGACCCGGGTCATTGATTCAACTCGCTATATCCTCGGTCCCGAATTGCAGTCCTTTGAAGAAAAGGTGGCTGCCTATTGTCAGGCTGATTTCGGCGTAGGCGTCTCCAGTGGTACCGATGCCCTGGTCATGACCCTGATGGCCATGGAAATCGGACCCGGTGATAGGGTTGTTACAACTCCCTATACCTTTTTTGCCACCATGGGCTCTGTTCTGCGGGTTGGCGCCACTCCTGTTTTCGTCGATATCGAGGAAGAGAGCTTTAACATGGACCCTGAGGCCCTTCAGGAAATCATGGAAAGGGAACAGGGCAGGGGGCACGGTGTTGCCGCCATACTTCCGGTCCATCTTTTCGGGCAATGCGCTGACATGGGACCCATTACCGCCATTGCCGATAAATACGAAGTCCCGGTGATTGAAGATGCGGCCCAGGCCATAGGGGCCTGCTGTCCTGTTGTGGACAGTAAGGACCATATCTCCTGGAAAAAAGCCGGCAGCATGGGAAGGACTGGGTGTTTTTCCTTTTTTCCCAGTAAAAATCTCGGTGGCATTGGGGATGGCGGCCTGGTGACAACCAGTGATAAGGAACTGGTGGATATCCTCCGCTCCTGCAGAAATCACGGCGCCAGTCCCAAGTATTATCATCCCCGGATCGGTGGCAATTTCCGCCTGGATCCGGTGCAGGCGGTTGTTTTGGACATCAAGTTGCAATATCTTGATAGCTGGCATAAAAAGCGTCGTCAAAACAGCAAGATATATGGAGAATTATTTGCCGGTAAAGGGCTGGCTGAAACAACAGTCCGGCTGCCGGTGGAAAAATACCGTGATATGCCCGGGGCGGAAGAACATAACCATCACATTTACAATCAGTATGTTATCCGGGTCCCTGAGCGTGACGCCCTGCAAGCATATCTTCTTGAGCATGGGGTAGGGTGTGAAGTGTACTATCCCCGTTGTCTGCATCAACAGGAATGTGTCAGCGTCTATAATGATCAGAGTTTTCCGATTGCTGAAAAGGCGGCCCGTGAATCACTGGCCCTGCCCATTTATCCGGACCTGACCCGGGAGCAGATTGATTTTGTCGTCGAAACCATAGCCTCTTTTTATACCTCGAAATAGGTCTTCCTCAATTCTTTCCAGAGTATTTGTGAGTGTTTGCTGTCGATTCCATATTCCTGTTTCGGTGCTGACCGTACCTGTGCTTGTGCTTGCCGCCAGCACGGTTATTGCAACAGAGAGTGGTTTAGGTACGGGTGGGACTGTTGTACCTGACCATGATATCCATTATACGGGAGAAAACAATCTGCCCCAATGGAAAATAGATTGGGACCGGGCCCGAGAACTGTATCGACAGGGGAAGGCCGGCCAGGCACTGGTGCAATACGAACTTCTGCTGCAGAAAAAAGGAAACATCGATGAGGCAAGGTGGGAATATGCCTCAATTTTGATCCAGCATGGGAGATGGCGGCAGGCCGGCCAACAGTTGGATATCCTGCGGGCCCATGATCCTGACAGCCATAGATATATGCTGGCAAGGGCCGAAGTTTTTCTCCATACCGGCCCCATAGACCAGGCGGTCAAGGAGTATGGCGAACTGTACGAGAGCAGCCCTGAAGGCCCGGATGCCCTGAAAGCCCTGCGAGGTTTGATTGATGCCCTGGGTAAACAGGGAAACCGGGAGGCGCAACTGCCACTTCTTGAGCTTCTACTTCTGCGTTCACCAAACGATTTCAGCCTGGTGAAACGAACGGGCGCCCTTGCCCTGGACTTGGGAAAGCCGGTAAAAGCGGAAGATCTGCTGATAAAGGCCCTGGACAAACATGCCGATGACGCCGAACTGGTGAAGCTGTTGGCCCGCACCGAATCCGCCTTGAAAAAAAATGAGCAGGCAGCGCAATACTGGCAGCAGCTTGTCGCGCTCAAGCCCGATGACATTCAGGCCAATTCCTGGTTGACAAAGTATTACCTGCACAAGGGGAATATCGGCATGGCCCTTGTTCATGTCGAACGCCAGCTCAAGGTTGATCCGATTAATGCCGATCTTATTCTGCAGGCAGCCCATTTGCACCAGCGAATGGGACGGCCCGGCAAGGCGCTGGATTATCTCTCCCTGTATCTGGACCTGGTTCCGGCTGATATCAGGGTGCGGCAGGAACGTGAACAGATCCGTGCCGGGTTGTCGGCTGGTTTGATTGCTCTTATAACTGAAAAAGGTGGGAAAAATATCAATCGACTTTGGCGGGATGTCGGCAAGATGACCCGAGATCGACAAGGAGTGTTTCAGCACCTGGCCGATCAGCTCAAGGCCGATGGTAAACAACGGGAACTTGCCGCTGTTTTACGCCTTTTGCAAGGGCAGCGACCGTTGGATCGGCACATGGATCGGGAACCTGTCCCGTTGTCCGGGCAAGAGGGTGATGTAGACGAGTTGCCTATAAAAAGTCAGTATAAAAAACGTAAAGGAGATTGAAATGGTGGAGCGTATTCCCATGTCAATACGTGGAAATCAAAAACTGCGTGAAGAGCTTGAACACCTGGAGCGGGTGGAGCGGCATGCGATAGTCAAGGCCATTGAAGTGGCGCGTGAACATGGTGATTTAAAGGAAAATGCCGAATATCACGCGGCAAAAGAGCGACAGGGAATGATTGAGGGACGTATAATGGAGCTTAAGGACAAACTTGGCCGGGCCGAGGTCATCGACTGCTCAGCAGTCAACACGGAACGGGTTGTGTTTGGTACTGTTGTTACGCTCATGGACATGGATACTGAAGAGGAGATAACCTACCAGCTTCTCGGTCCCGAGGAGGCCGATGTGAAGAAAGGCTCTATTTCAGTTCTGTCACCGTTGGGTAGGTCAATGCTGGGCAAGGAACCCGGTGATGATGTGGTAGCAAAAACCCCGGGCGGAATACGTGAGTTCGAGATTGTGGAGATTACCCGCTCACCGCATCCATAATCTGATGGCGTCGTAAAAACTTCGATCACTGCGTCGTGTGTCCTGTGGCGATTCTCGACATACTACATGTATGGTCAAGACCCGTCACAGAACACTGCTCCTTGTATATCTGTGTTTTTACTTAGCCATCTTTAAGCATTATCTGGATTTTTTACGAGTTCATCATAATCTGACTTGCGGCTATAATAACAGGGAGAAACGAGCTGCCAGGAAGATCGTGAGAAATTAGCGTGGCGGAACCATATTGGTCGGCCACAAAAAATATCGTTTCGCTGTCATGATTTTTTTTTGCCTCGTCAGGGTCAGGTCAAGCCTTACCTTAAAGGAAGGTAAACAGGAAGGAGGCAATCAATGCCTGATAGATTCAATCCGGGTCGGCAGGGGCCAGGATGCCAAGCTGGAAAATGTCGGAGACCTGTTTCGCTGCTTCATCCACAGTATATGTCGTTTCCAGTTTCTGGCTCCAGACCCGTGAGATCTCATCCAGGCCGCCGAATATGGCCCTTTTGGCAATTCCGGGTAAAATGTCCTGCCTGAATATTTTTTCCTGCTGTCCTTTTTTGATAATTGCCGAGACAATGTTTAAATATTCACTGAACTGGTTGTTTCTATAATCCTTGATCAGTTTATTGGTCTGGCGGAGCTCAATTTGAATAACCTCGGCCAGGTTTCTGTTCTTTTTCATCTCCGCCAGGTGCTTGCGGATGAAAATTTCCAACATTTTTCTCGGATCATCTTCTTTTTCAAGCAGGGCTGTTACCTGTTCGACCAGCCGACCGATCTCCTGTTCGAATACGGACAGGAGGATGTCGAATTTGTTGTTGAAATAGAGATAAATCGTCCCGTCCGCAACCTTTGCCTCCTTGGCGATATCGGAAATCCTCGCATTAAAAAAGCCTTTTTTGGCAAAGACCTTGGTCGATGCTTTTATGATTTTTTTATGTTTGTCTGATACTTGCTTGTCCGATGATTTCATCAGGCTGGTCGTTGAAGGGAATGGAAAGCGTTGTGAAATGAATGAACCCTCATTTATTTATGTTAGCAGCTAACTTTTGTTTCTGTCAAGTGAAATGAAGATTTGTCCTTCATGTTCGCAGAGTTGGTGAAGGGTCTGTTTTTTTTTGTTATGCTTGCCGTAAATATGACTAAAGGCCAACCTGAAAAGTTCCTGTTCTGTAACAGGGAAAACAGATGTTGGCACACTAAACTCAGAACAGGGTCGGGAGGCCGGTTTCTTGATGCCGCCTCCACCTTAGGCAATAACCCAGTCATAGTGGTCTGAATAATAAGGAGATGGGAATGAAAGTTTTGGTGATCGGCTCGGGTGGGCGTGAACACGCCCTTGTTTGGAAGCTTAACCAGTCAAAAAAAGTAGAAAAAATCTACTGCGCTCCCGGAAATGCCGGTATTCGTAAACTGGCCACCTGTGTCAATATCAAGGCCGATGATATTGAGGGGTTGCTCGACTTTGCCAGGGAAAAGGGGATCGATCTCACCGTTGTCGGCCCCGAAGACCCCCTCACCCTTGGGATTGTGGATGTTTTTGAAGAACATGGTCTGCACATATTCGGCCCTTCCGCCCGGGGGGCCATCCTGGAGGGCAGCAAGGTCTTTACCAAGAATTTTCTGAAAAAATATTCCATTCCCAGCGCTGCTTACAAGGTTTTTACCAAGGCCGGGCCGGCAAAAAAATATGTGGACAAGATCGGCGCTCCCTGTGTGGTCAAGGCAGACGGCCTTGCCGCCGGTAAAGGTGTTATCGTGGCCGCCACCAGGTCGGAGGCGAAAAAGGCCATTGATCTGATTATCAAGAAAAGGGCCTTTGGCGATGCCGGCGGCAGGGTGGTGGTGGAAGAATTCCTTCGGGGCGAGGAGGCATCGTTTATCGCCTTTACAGACGGCAAAACCGTATTGCCCCTTCCTTCGTCCCAGGACCATAAAGCAGTGTTCGAGGGTGATCGCGGGCCCAATACCGGTGGTATGGGCGCCTATTCACCGGCTCCGGTATTGACGGATGGCCTGGCCATGCGGGTAATCAATGAGATCATGCTGCCGACCATCCGCGGCATGGAGGCCGAAGGCAGGCCATATAAGGGCATGCTCTATGCCGGCCTCATGATCGATGGCGACCGGTTGAATGTACTGGAGTTTAACTGTCGTTTTGGTGATCCCGAGTGCCAGCCCCTGCTCATGCGGATGAAAACCGACCTGGTCGAGGTGATCGAGGCAGTGATTGATGCCCGACTGGAAGAGGTTGAACTGGAGATTGATCCCCGGCCGACCGTATGTGTGGTTATGGCCTCGCAAGGGTATCCCGGCAGTTATACGACCGGCAAACCCATTCGCGGCCTGATGAAGGCTGCCCGAATCAAGGATGTTGTTGTGTTTCATGCCGGAACAACGATCAAGGACCGCCGTACCGTCACCGCCGGCGGCCGCGTTCTCGGGGTAACCGCGATTGCTCCCACCATAGAAAAGGCCATTGCCCGGGCCTACAAGGCGGTTGATGTCATTCATTGGCCAGGCTGTTATTATCGCCGTGATATTGGATACCGGGCCCTGAAACGCCGGGATGCCGACAAGGGGCCCAGGGTGGGCATTATCATGGGCAGTGATTCCGATCTTCCGGTTATGGAGAAAGCGGCCGATTTTCTGCAATCGGTTTCGATCAGGTATGAACTGCGGATCGTGTCCGCCCACAGAACGCCGGAGCTGGCGGTCGAATATGCCTCTACGGCATCTGAACGCGGCATAGAGGTGATCATTGCCGGGGCCGGCATGGCTGCCCATCTTGCCGGTGTTGTGGCCGCCCATACCCAGCTGCCGGTGATCGGCGTTCCCCTTGACGCTTCTTCCTTACATGGCCTTGACGCCCTGTTGTCAACCGTGCAGATGCCGCCGGGTATTCCGGTGGCCACCATGGGTATCGGCGGTCCTGGCGCCAGGAACGGGGCTGTCCTTGCGGCAAGGATTCTTGCCCTGAAAGATGCAAAGATCGCGGCGGCCCTTGAACAACAGCGGCTATCCATGATAGAACAGGTAAAAGAGAAGAATAAAGAACTTGACCAAAGAGCGTAGTCAACAGGGCCCAGGACCAATTCCGCCCGAAGACGGGATGAGACAGGCGGCTCTCCTGCTCAGGCAGGGCGGCCTGGTCGCCTTTCCCACGGAAAGCTGGTACGGACTGGCAGCGGATCCGTTTGACCCGGAGGCCCTGGACCGTTTGTTTGCTGTCAAGCAGAGGGAGAAAGACAAGCCTGTTCCAACCATTATTTCCTCCTGTGATCAGCTTGCCCTGCTGGCGCATGAGGTGCCTCCTGTCTGCCGGGTGTTAACGGAGAGGTTCTGGCCGGGACCTCTGACCCTGGTTTTTCCGGCCCGGCCCCATCTTCCCCCTCTTTTGACCGCGGGTACCGGCACCGTGGCTGTTCGATGTTCTTCCCATCCTGTGGCGATCGAACTTGCCAAAGCCTTTGGTGGGCCGATAACCGCGACCAGCGCCAATATTTCCGGTCGTCCTCCCCAGGATACCGCCCGGGGGGTTGCCGACTGTCTTGGAGCGGAGGTTGACATGATTCTCGATGGGGGCCAGACAGACGGTGTCTGCGCAACCACAGTGGTGAGCTGCCTGCAGGGAACCCTGAGCTGTATTCGCCGGGGACAGATTCCCTTTGCCGACGTAAAGAAGGTGATACAGGAGACAGAGAGGCTGCAGGGAAAAACCAATACCCTTGATGAACCTGAGGAGAGAGTATGAGCGCTTTGTTATGGAATCGTGAATTCGCCCTGGAGCAGACCGCTGGGGATGAAGAACTCCTGGAAGAATTGCTGGACCTGTTTAAGGATTCTGCCGCTCAGGATTTCGAGCAGCTCTGCCGGGCGGCTGACGCAGGTGATGCCCCGGGTGTTGTTGCGGCCGCACACAGTATCAAGGGCGCGGCGGCAAGTCTTGGCATCGAAGGCGTACGGTTACTGGCCCTGGAGATGGAGACTGCTGCCAGGGAGGGATCTGTTGACTGTGCCCTGGCAAAAAAGGAAGAAATGGCCGCGTTACTTGCAGACTGCAGGGAGTTGTAGACTACAGGCAAGGTTCTTATCTTGTCCTGCAAGCCGGTATTACAATCGCCTGGCTGTGGTTCTTCCACTCAAGGTTCCCGGCCAGCCCTGCATTTTTTTCCGTCACAGGCAAGCTCGGTTGCAAGAAAAAAAGCCCTGTATCCCCTGTTGCGCAGCATGTGAGCGGCCAGTTTCGCCCTGGGACCGGCCGCGCAGTAGATTCTCCGCGCTTTCTCCAGTTCATCCAGTCGCCTGGACAAAGAGGACAGGGGGATATGGACACTGTTCGGCAGCCGGCCCAGGGTGCGGACTTCCTGATCGGTCCGCACGTCGAGAATAATGGCCCTGATTTTGTCGTGTTGGGCGGCCATGAACCGGGAGGCGGAAACCTCGTTCTGCTGCCTGGGGCTTACCCAGGTGATCGCTGTTCGAACCGGACCGCTGACCACCCTGTTCTCCCGCTCTATCCATCCCCTGAAATTTCCTTCCACCATGGCCGCCCTGGTAAAACCAGCTGATCTGAGTAATTTCAAGGCCGACAGGCTGTCTCCAAGGTGTTGTCCATAGACAACCACCGGAGCCTGTTCGGGTATTTCCCTTATCCTGTCTGCAAGCAGTGGCAAGGGAACGGAAACTGACCCTTCGATTCTGCGGACCCTGTCCCTGTCAGCAGGCCGCAGATCAAGGAGAACCGGGTTGCCGCTTTGGACAAATTCGTCCGTGGCAATGGTCGGATATCCACCATCAACCCATGCCTGCAGTCCGCCCTGGAGGATGCGTATATTGTCAAATTCGGCCTTGGCCGCCTTCTCTGACCCGGAAATGCTTCGGTGACAATCGGGCCAGCCGCAGTAAAAAATGAGCATCTCGTCGCGGTCTATCTCCCTTGAAAGGGAGCGGAAAGTGGCGGCACAGGCGTCCATTGATATTGCCGATGGCAGGTGACAGCGGCTGTATTCAGCAGGAGAACGGGTATCGATGAGAATAAAATCCCTGTGCGCGTCTATCTTTTTTTTCAACTCAGACACCGTGATCGGGGTGACAGATGGGTCATATAACGTTTTTCCCGGTTCTATGGCCACGGCCTTCCAGGACTTGTTGTCTCCCCTTGTACAGGTGACCTGAACCTGCTTTCCCTTGACGCAGTATTCCAGGCCCCTGGTCCGGTGATTAAACAGGATGATTTTTTTCCTGTTTTTCTTATTGGTGTTGCCTTCCTCGATTTTCAGGGTAATGGTGTGTTGCCGATTTGATTTGTGTACTACTGTGCCCCGGCAGGTTGTTAATCCGGTGGCGTATGATGATTCCTGATGATTTGTACCCCTGGTCTGCGGAGTGCAGCTGACAAGAAAACAGAGGATAAGGGAAAAAAAACAACACGTGTATGAAAGTTTCACCAAGGGGCCTCCTGGATAATCGAAATAACAATTGAAAATGTTTGTCAGGTAGTACCAGGATTATTTTGTCAGGACAAAGTTTTTTTTATATCAGGATGGAGATGAGAAGGAAAACAATATGGAAAAGACAACGATGAACAGAGTGACAGTGCAGGTACAGGGATATGATCTTGATTTTGATTCCGCCCAACAGATGGCCCGGATACTGGCTGAGCGTGACAATGACATGACAACGCTGGTGTCCTGGAATGATGGGCAGCGAAACATCCATTCTCCCCAATGTTTGCAGTGTGAGATCAAGGGAGAACCCGGCTGGGAGGTATATGGCCGCAACCATGAAGGGCGTCTGCGGATCAGCTTTAATGATGATCTTTTCGTCTTTATTTACACCTGATTTTTTAGCTTATTCAACCCTGTGGCAGAGGTCCTGAATCTGTTGCCAGAGTTTTTTCAGTCTTTTTTCCGAGACCGGTACACTGGTTTTCAGTTCCGGCGCAAAAACAGACACCCGGAATTCCTCCGCCATCTTTTGGTATTGGCTGATGGCCTGTTCGCATTCACTGCTGTGGCAGGAAAGAGTGGCAAGCCGGGTAACATTGGCCATGATCGATGTCATCCGTTTGTTTTTCAGGGCATCTTTGCCAGGATTGTGGCGGGCCCGTTCCATGCGGACGCTGAGCGCCTGCAGGTATCTCTTTTTATGACAGAGTTCACCCCGGGGCCGGTGATGGAGAAACTCAGCCGGCAGGATTCGCTCCAGGCATTCCTGAAAATCCCGGACAAGGGCAGGGTCAATTCCGGCGGCCGGCCGGCCCTGATCACCCATGGACCGGATGTCCTCGACCACCTGTCTGCGTATTGCCAGCAGGGA
>WFZC01000136.1 GCA_015489765.1 Desulfobulbaceae bacterium | reverse complement strand
TTTTTTTCCTGTTCCTTTTTTGCCTCTTCTTTTTGTTCAACGACACCGGCAACCGGCAAGGCCCCCTCCTGTACCCCGGAGGGAGCGGACGGGCTTTCCTTCAGCTCCTTTCCGGAAATCCCGCGAGCAGCCGCTTGAACCTCTTTTTTTTTCCGCTCCGGAGCAGCGGCCGGCATGGTGCAAATTTCCTGTCCGGCCCCGGCAAGAATCTTGTCAAGCCGGACCAGCAACTCCGAGACCGGTTGCACATCACCCACCTGCACCGCCCTGATAAAGGCCATTTCTATGGCAAGTCTGGGTTGTGAGGAGTAATTGGCCCGCTCCAACCCTTCCAGGAGAATATTGAACAGGGCATACACAGTGGTCAGGGAATGGTGCTGCCCAATTTCGGAAAGCCTGTCAATATCTTCCCGGGGCAGGTCCAGCATCCGACCCGGTCCCTTATTGAGACAGCAGAAGATAAGGTGCCGAAACCAGGCCAGTAATTCACCGGTAAAGCGTTTGATATTCATGCCGTAACCATAGACCTGATCAAGCTGTTCCATGGCCCGGCCGATATCACCGGCGAGCAGGGCCTCTCCGAGATCGGCAATCACCTGTCCGCTGACAAGCCCAAGCACCTCAGCCACCTCATCTGCCTTTACCTCATTACCGCAATAGGAGAACACCTGATCAAGCAGACTCAAGCCGTCCCGGACGCTGCCGGCAGCCTCCCGGACGATAAGGTCAATGGCCGCAGGTTCGATGGCAATGCCCTCTGACTCGGCAAGACGGGCATAATGGGTCGCCAGCTCCCTGCGGCCCACCCGTTGCAACTCATAGCGCTGGCAGCGGGATAATATGGTCACCGGCACCTTGTGCAGTTCAGTGGTGGCAAACATGAAATAGACATGCTCCGGCGGCTCTTCCAGGGTCTTAAGCAGGGCATTGAAGGCCTCGCTCGTCAGCATGTGTACCTCATCAATAATGATGATTTTGAAACGGGCGCTGGTCGGCATGAAGCGGATATTTTCCTTCAGATCGCGTATTTCCTGGATACCACGATTGGAGGCGCCGTCGATTTCATGGAGATCGACGCTGGTGCCGGCGGCAATATCCCGGCAGAAGGGACAGGTGTTGCAAGGGGTCGGGGTCGGTCCCTGTTCACAGTTGAGCGCCTTGGCCATGATCCTGGCCAGGGTGGTCTTGCCGGTGCCGCGGATACCGCTGAAGATCAGGCCATGCGGCACGCGACCCGCACCAAGCGCGTTCTGCAACGTGCGGACAATGATCTTCTGGCCGACCACCTCCTCAAAGGTCTGTGGTCGGGATTTTCTGGCTAAGACAAGATAGGACAAGGGTTACCTGCGCATTTTTTGAAGAGGACTGAAGGGTCAAAGAGACGACGGGCAACACTATAGCGAAAAGCTCTACAATCGGGAAGCACAAAAAAGGATAGCCGGGCAACCCTGCAGCACACAGAGAGGTTCACTACCGCTGCTTCCTCCCGGACCTGACGGAGTTCGTGATTCTCTGTTGCGCAGGACCCGGCTATCACACCAAGTTCGGCAACCCGTTCAATACCTGATATTGAACGCATAATATACGACTCTCTCCGCAAAAAGCAATGGAGAGAGGAGAATAAAAAATTTGGCGGAGAGGGTGAGATTCGAACTCACGGTACTTTCGTACACACGCGTTCCAGGCGTGCACCTTAAGCCACTCGGTCACCTCTCCGAAAAACCGTTGACCTACAGGGCCGAATCCTGTTGCCAGGTCACAGCCGTAACGGTTAACAGGAAAGAGCATCCTGCAATTGTTGTGGCACTTTGTATACGGTGTTGTCGAATTTGACAACAGAAAAATTTACCTCAACGTCGCTTTTGGAAAAAATCCTGCAAAAGCCGGCTGCATTTTTCCTGCAGCACCCCACCGGTAACCGTAAAACGATGATTAAGCAAACCATCACCGCCGATACAATATTTTGATACCACCCCTCCCCCCTTGGGATCAACGGCCCCATACACCAGCCGTCCTATACGAGCATGCACCAGAGCGCCTGCGCACATGGGACATGGTTCCAGGGTCACATAGACAATGGCATCCTGCAACCGATAATTGCCGATTCTGCGGGCCGCCTCTCGCAACACCCGAATTTCCGCATGGCCTACCGGGTCACATGAAGTACGCACATTGTTCCCCGCCCGCGCTATAACCCGACCGGCAAGCACTAAAACAGCGCCAACCGGTACCTCGCCCATGTGGGAACTCTTGCGGGCCTCATCTATAGCCACTTTCATCATCTTTTCATCTTCAGACAATGATTTCTGATTGTTGTTGTCCATGATTACGCAGTTGCCTTCCGGTTGTTCTTACTTTTTATGAATTATTCCTGATAAAATACCATATCTCGTTTGCTTTTCGTCATAAAGGAACTATAATTACAAAAAAGAGATTGAGATACCATAATCGAAAGACAACTCTGGACCAAAAACCCCATGGAAACCAACAAACTGGCGGTACTTGCCTACGAGTGGCTGCCCGACAGCAAAAAAAATATTCATAAGGCCCTGGCCGATACATCGGAAATTATTTTCCGCAATGATCCGAAATCCTTTAAGCGGGAAATGAACAAGCGGCAGTATGACGTTATTTTTATGAATGTCAAGGAAGACCATGGCCGCGCCTTTTCCCTTCTGGAACAGACCCGTAACCAGACGCCCCATACTCCAATTATCATCACCAGTAAATCCGAAAAGGCAGAGCTTATCGTCCAGGCAATCAAACGGGGCGCCTTTGATTTTATCGCCGAACCCTTTTCGCCAACCAGAATTCAACTTGTAGTTCAACAGGCGCTCAAGCAGCGGGAGTTGCAAAACGAAATCGATTACCTACGCAGGAAACAGGACATTGTCTATGATTTTGACTCCATCATTGCTGAAAGCGCCTCTTTCAAGAAGGTCATCACCAGCCTGAAAAAATTCGCCTCCACAGACTCGACAATTCTCATCACCGGCGATACCGGCACCGGCAAAAGTTTCCTCTCCGGCTCCATCCATTATAATTCACCGCGTCACGACAAGCCGTTTATAAAAATCAACTGCGCCAATATCCCGGAGGCCCTGCTGGAAAGTGAGTTGTTCGGGCATGAAAAAGGCTCTTTTACCGGCGCGGACAAGCAGCGGATCGGACGGTTTGAACAGGCCAACGGCGGCACCATTTTCCTGGATGAAATCGGGGAAATATCCATGGAAATACAGACCAAGCTTCTGCGGGTGCTCGAGGAAAAGGCCTTTGAGCGCGTGGGCGGCAACAAGACCATCAAGGTTGATGTCCGGGTCATCGCCGCCACCAACAAGGACCTCATCAGCCAGATCAAGGCCGGAAAGCTGCGCGAAGACCTCTATTACCGCATCAACGTTCTTCCTGTCAAATTACCCGCATTAAAGGACCGGCCCCTCTGTATTGAACCCCTGGCCGTCCGCTTGCTTGAAAAGTCATGCATCAGCCTGAAAAAAAAGGTGGACGGCTTTTCCGAGGATGCCATTGCCCTTATCAAAAGCTATCACTGGCCGGGAAATATCCGGCAACTGGCCAATACCATTGAACGGGCCGTGATCCTTGAAGACAGTAACCTGATCACCACCGACTCCATCCAGATCCCTGATTTTCACGGCCCGGGCAGCGGTTCTCCATCAACCCGGGTTGAACCCCTGGAAATCCATGAAAAGGACCTGATCCTGCGGGCACTGGAAGAGAGTCTCTGGGTACAAAAAAACGCCGCCAAGCGGTTGGGCATCAGCCCCAGGGCCCTGAATTACAAGATCAACAAATTCAATATTACCCACCCCAACTGGCGCAGAAACAAGTAAGGAAAAAAGGGGACCAATTTATTTTTTTGTTTTTATGTCCCCTTTTTTGGGTCCGATTCCCTGATTACCAGTTTCAGTTTACAAGCGCTTTCAACAGCAGATAGAAAAAGGCAAAGCATAATATCAACCAGGTGTAATGCCACCAAGTTGTTCCTGCAACGATTACAGAACTTACCGGATTTTTTGGATTGACACGGATGGTTATTTTTTTCCCCGCAGGATATCTGGCTAACAGTTGTTCCCGTTCGTATTTATCAACAGATTGATTACAGAAGTCATAATTACTGTTTTCATATTGCACCCCGCTAACTATATATCGATAAGTGATAATTATTCTATACACTACCCCGGGGCCATCCATTTCTTCAACTTTTTCGTAACCGGATTCAATTATTGTTGCAGAATATTCCGGCCATTCTTTTGATATGCCGGCATTGTACAAATTAAGTAGTAATTTGATACAGCCAACAGCCGTGAGAACAGTAAAAATATATAAAAATAATTGGTTCATTTTCCATGAAAATTCTGCGGACACATTACAGTTTTCCGGGGAAACTCTTGGAAGTTCCGTGAAATTCCGCGTGAAATTCCGGGGACACGTTACTATTTTTCGAGAAATGGTATTGTGTCACCGGATTTCTCCGACCCCATTTACCTTATTTTGACTGTTATGACGATCAACCATTTGGCGTATCATTATCTAAGTACAATCTCTCCCATATATATCCTGAATTAACTTTTCTAGCGCTAAACCTATATGTATCTTTGAAAATAAATGGCTTTAATATAAAATGAGGAAGTTTTAAAAAATGCTTTAAAAATACAGGCCTATAGTCCAATACAATAT
>WFZC01000135.1 GCA_015489765.1 Desulfobulbaceae bacterium | reverse complement strand
TATGGGAAATCTCAATCTCTTCGCCATGGCCGATGGGGTCTGAAAACCCGGAAAACTCTTTGCTCATCCAGGCCGGATCAAACAGGGCCACCTGCACCTTTAACTCACGCTGCGCCCGTTCAGCAGCTATCTGCATCCAGGAAATATTGACCACCCGATGGCCGTTGACCACTACAAAATGGACAAAACCGTGGCTGGCAAGCGAGCTGATGGTGTCAAATAGCAGCTCGATCAGGACCTCGGCCCGAATGGAAATGGTACCCGGCCGCACCAGATGATGGGGGCTCCAGCCCGTCCAGAGGGGAGGGGCAACCAGGACCTCGCTTTTCTTTGCCGCATCAATGGCCAGGGACACGGCCACATAGGTATCGGTGCCCAGGGGCGCGAACCGGCCATGCTGTTCGGTGCTGCCCACCGGAATGATGATGCGGTCATCGTCCTGCAGATACCCGGCCACCCGGGGCCAGCTCAGTTCCTGAAGAAGGACACTCATATACTCTCCTGTTATTGACTCATCAGGTGGGGCAGAAACAGGGCAATCTCCGGAAAAACCGTCAAGATCACCGTTGTCAGCAGCATGAGAAAGAAAAAGGGCAGGGAATAACGGGCGATCCTGGTGACCGGCTCATCGGTCAATCCCTGGATCACAAAGAGATTAAAGCCCACTGGTGGAGTAATCTGACTGACCTCGACCATCAGGATCAGGTAGATGCCGAACCAGATGGGGTCAAAACCGGCGGCCGTGACCATGGGCAGGGCTATCGGCAGGGTCATCAGGACGATGGAAAACCCGTCCAGCAGACAGCCAAGCAGGATGTATACGCCGCCAAGGAGCAGCATAAGCAGGTAAGGCGACAGGTGCAGATCCAGAATGGCCCGGGTCAGGGCCGCCGGAATACCGAGAAATCCCATCACCCGGGACAGAAATCCCGCACCCATGACAATAAGCATGATCATGCAGTTGGTCTTGACCGCGCTTTTTAGACAGGTGAACAGTATTTTTCCGTTCATCTGCCGATTGATAAAGGCAAACAGGGTGGCGCCGAACACGCCCAGGGCCGCCGCCTCGGTGGGGGTCGCCACTCCGGCATAGATGGAGCCCAGCACCAGCACGATCAAAAGAAAGGTCGGCACCAGGTCCTTGATGGAGGAAAATCGTTCCGCCCAGCTGTAGCTCTCCTGCAGGCGGGGGGCGATCTCCGGGTTGCGGATACCGCGGTAGATAATGTAGGAAGCGTACACCGAGGCCAGCAGCAGGCCGGGCAGGATACCGGCCATGAACATCTTGCCGATGGACACCTCGGCCATGATGGCATAGACGATCATGATCAGCGAGGGCGGGATGAGAAAACCAAGTGTCCCGGCCCCGGCCAGTGATCCCATGGCGATTTTGCGGTCATAACCCAGTTTGTCCAGCTCGGCCAGGGTAATCCGGCCGACGGTGGCGGTGGTGGCGGCGCTGGAGCCGGAAACAGCGGCAAACAGGGTGCAGGATATAATGTTCATCAGCAGCAGGCCGCCGGGCAGGCGGTACAGCCAGGGCACCAGGGCCTTGAACAGTTTTTCCGAGATACCGGAGCGGTACAGGATTTCCCCCATGAGAATAAACATTGGCAGGGCCACGTACTCCCACTTGCCCACCGTGGCCCAGACCGAAGAGGCCATGTTATAGCCGGCCGGCAGGCTGCCGAACAGGGTAAGCCCGGCAAAGCCGACCATGAACAGGGCAAAGCCGACCCATACCCCACAGGCAAGCAGAAAAAAGAGCAGACCAAAGACGGTCAAACACATGACCAGCATGGAGCCGTCCATTTCAGAGTACCCGTTTTCCGGTCCGTATCGCCCGGAATGTGTCACAGGTGGTGGCCGCAAGCTGGAGCAGAAAACAGGTGGCGCCAAGCAGCATCAGGCCCTGCGGTATCCAGAGAACGGTATTGGTCAGGGTGCCTGAGGTGGAATGATAGTGCAGGGAGGAGCGGACCAGCAGTAACAGGTACCACCAGAGATACCCCATGAAGACCGTGGTCAGGGCCGTGGCCAGGGCGCTAATAATCCGGGCGGCCAGGTCCGGCAGCAGGGAGAGGACCAGGGTGATACGGATATGGCCCCGCTCCCGCAGGCAGTAACCGGCCCCGAGAAAGGTGATGGCCGCCAGCCCATAGGCCGAGTATTCATCGGCGATGAGCGTGGTCTTCTCCATGGTGTTCCAGAGAATGATCTCTGTCAGGATGAGCAGGGCCATGGCGCCGAGGACAAGGGCCGACAACCCGGCCATCAGATCACTTAATCGTGCTATGTAACGGGAAAACACCTTCATTCCGCATCTGCCGGAAAAAGGGAAAACATTCAAACAGGCCTCTGCCGCTGTCATCTATGCTGCCGGCAGCGGCAGAGGCCGGAGAAGCATCCCTACTTGCGGCCCGTTTTTTTGTAATATTCGTCCAGGATGGCCTGTGCATCCTTGCCCGCCTTTTTCGCCCATTCGGCGCGCAGGGTATCGCCGACCTTGTTTAACTGGGCGCGAAATTCCGGGCTGACCTCGGCCACGACCATGCCGTGCTCGGCAAGGGTTTTCCGGCTTTTGGCATCCATATCCGCGGCCAGGGACCACATCTCCTTTTCCATGTCGGCGGCCACCTTTTGTACCTTGGCCTGAATATCCTTCGGCAGTTTGTCCCAGGCGGTCTGGTTGACGTTGATCATGTTCACCGGCCCGACAATATTGATGGGCGTAAAATATTTCAGCACCTCCCAGGCCTTGGCATCAACGCCGGAAACGGATGAGGTATACATTGAGTCAAGCAGACCGGCCTTCATGGCCGGGTAGACCTCGGAAAAGGGCATCTTGCGGGCGGCAATACCGGTGGCCTTGCCGAAAGCCAGACCAGTACCGTCATAGACACGCATTTTAAGGCCCTTGAGATCGGCCACGGATTTGATCGGCCGTTGGGTGTAAATACCGGAAAACGGCCACACCGAGGTGTAAAGGGTAAACTGGTTGAATTTTTTCAGTACCTTGGCATAGGTGGGCTTGGCCAGCTCATAGAGAAGGCGCTGTTCCTTGGCATTGGTGGAAATAAAGGGCTGGGCGGTCAGGGCCAGGATAGGGGCGTCACCTTCCACCATGCCGGTGGGAATCTCGGCAATGACCAACTGACCTTCGGCAACGGCCCGCAGCAGCTCCGGACCTTTAAAGCCAAGGGAAGCGCCGGGATGGAGGACGATCTCAAGTTCGCCGCCAGTGGCCTTTTTCACCCGTTCGGCAAAACGTTTGGCGCCCTGGGAATGGAAATTCCCGGCCGGATAGTTGAGATGCATGTCCCATCGTGTTTTGGCAATGGCCCCGGATGAAAAAGACAGGGCAAACAGCAGACTGATTGTATAAATGATCCATCGCTTCATAAATATCCTCCTTGTCGTCTGAGTGAACGATCTACCACAACATTTCTCCCCGGTGATTACGGCCGCATTTGCAGGGAGTCGGCAACCGTAAGAAGAAAAGTATAAATTACACACCGTTTACCCTGATAAGTCAACGGTATTTTCAGTCCCCTGTATCAATTTTTCTGGTGCAGTCCAATGATACCAGGTATGGTATTTTGATGAATATACAAGACAAGGACCGATGAAATGATTGGCATCAATTAGGTTTTTTCTGACTCACAGCTTCAACGTCCATCGGCAAACGGCAATCAATGCAAATCACCCTGCGGCATGATGATACCGGCCGGCCCCGCTGTATCGACCGCCGGGCAATCCTGGAATCCAAAGGTAAAGGGCTGAGATATGTTTCCGCTCTATGATGAAAACGCCACAACCCGGCAACCTATAGCGACCGTTGCCATCATTGTCATTTGTGTTGCGGCCTGGATTTTCTTGCAGGGACTGGGCAGCCAGCAGGCGCTGGCCAGGTCATTATGCGCCTTTGGCCTGATTCCGGGAAAGCTGCTTGGCCTGTTGCCGCCGGGAACCCATGTTCGGGTCGGCCGGGACATGTATTGCGTTATCCAGGATCAACGCGGAGTGTATACCCTGCTGACCCACATGTTCCTGCACGGCGGCTGGTTTCACCTGATCGGTAACATGTGGTTTCTCTGGGTATTTGGTGACAACGTGGAGGATGCCCTGGGACCTGGACGATTTTTTTTCTTTTATCTTCTCTGCGGCCTGGCCGCGGCAGGCGCACAAATCATGACCAATACGACAAGCGCCCTGCCCATGGTGGGGGCCTCGGGAGCCATCGGGGGGATCATGGGCGCCTATGGCCGTCTCTATCCCCATGCCCGCGTCCAGACCTTACTCTTTCTCGGCTTTTTTATCACAACGGTGTCCCTGCCCGCCATCGCCATGCTTGGCTACTGGTTTGTCATTCAGCTTGTTGCCGGCATTCCCAGCCTCTCGGCCACGGGCGGCGGAGTTGCCTTCTGGGCCCATATCGGTGGGTTTCTCTGCGGGTTCTTCCTGGTGCCCCTGGTTCGCAATCCGGCATATGACTGAGAAATTATGGCCTAAAGATTATTAAGAACCTTGGCCCCGTACAACTCCGATAAAAAGGTATAATCTTCCGGCTTGGGGTTGATATACTCGACGCCGATTTTATTGGAATGGGTTCAGCGTACCGGATTCACCGGGAATTGACCGATACTGCATAGGCCATGATAAAAAAAGGGTCACAGAATAATCCGTGACCCTTTCCCAACCACAGTGTGCAGGAAAACGGTCCCGCAGGTTATCCTGTTTATTTTTTCTTCTTTTTGTTCTTTTTCTTATCCTTCTTTTTCTTATCTTTTTTCTTGCAGTTCTTTTTTACGTCTTTGGCCTTACATGCCTTTTTCTTACATTCTTTTTTCTTGTTCTTTTTTTTGTCCTTTTTTTTACTCATGCCGTTTCTCCCAGAGTAAAGGATTCATGGGTGAAACCGATAATTACACCGATTCCGTTGAAAAATCTGGACTTTTTTCGGGTTCATCATTGATACTGTATCAGTATGGAGAATGAAAACCCTTATCTGTCACCATGAACAAAAAATAACCCTCTGTCAACACTGAAGATGGTTGCACTGGTAGATAGAGAAGAAGAAATGAAATTCGGTTACCTTAATTCTGCTTAGTGAAAGGTGCTTTGATTCTCCTTGAAAAGGCATTCTTGCTGTGGAACTATGAATAACAGGAAGAGGATATGGACAATCAGACATGGCTGGAGCGGATTTTACCGCCCCATCCGCAGCAAGGGATGTAAATAGTCCATAATGATGCGGATTCAAGGGCTATTTTCATAAGGAACCTTGAAAAATTGTAGCCCGATCTCTGCGTCACAGAAAAAATGAAAAATGCTCGCATATGTCTAATATGTTGTGCTTTTTCATTTTTCTGTTCCTCGGAGTCTACGCGTACCTGACCTCGAACGAAAATTCTAATTTTTCAAGGCATCCATATATGCAACTGTGGCGGGACGTTCTCCGCTTTGACATCAAATTATTATCCAGGGAGGTTGTGCATGCAGGAAATTAAGACCGTATTGACGCCCATTGATTTTTCCGATAATGCCGCCAAAATCACCAGATCGGCGGCCTACGTGGCCGGAACCTTTAACGCCGCTCTTCATTTTGTTTTTGTGGTGCAGAATTTCGAGGATTACAGCGGCTTTTTTGTGCCGCCGGTTAGTATGCCGAATCTGGAAGAAAAGATTTTTGAATCTGCCCAGCAGCGGATGGATGGTTTCCTGGAGGAGAATAAAAAGGTCCTGGATGGTTATGGGGTAACCAGGGTGACAAGCAAGGTGCTTGCCGGTGATGTCGGGGAGGAAATCCTTGCCTATGCCGAAGAAATCGGCTGTAATCTGATAATCATGGGTACCCATGGCTACAAGGGATTGGAGCGGATAATGTTTGGATCGGTTGCGGACCAGGTAGTAAAAACAGCCTGCTGCCCGGTGTTGACCATCAACCCTTATCGTGAGGAATGCGAGGGGGGCAGGTAAGAAGTGATCTCAATGGCATCGAACCGGACCATCTTTTTCTTTGACCGGGAAAATGAATGACTACCATCTGCAGACCATCCATACCCGGGAATC
>WFZC01000134.1 GCA_015489765.1 Desulfobulbaceae bacterium | reverse complement strand
GGCGACCTTTTTTTCCAGGCTGACCGCAAAATGCATATCATGCATGGCGGCAAACAGCCGCGGCAGACCCGAGGCCGGGTCCCTGCGGGCCTCTTCGACAAGGCGCCGGTATTGTTGCCGCTGCCGCGGGCTGATCGCATCCAGGGTGTACTGCTCGCAGAACCCGAGCCGGTAGCCGCTGCGCATCAAGATATGGGCGTTTGAGAGAAAGGATTTGCGGCCGTCGTCATCGGGATGAAAGATGGAAATGGAGCCCAGGCGGCCGTCTTCCTTCCATTCCTTAAAGGGAGTCTGTTGATATTTCGCCAGGTCGATCGCCCCTTTTCTGATAATGAGCCGGGTGATGAGTACCCGGTCCCTGCTGCTGAGGAGTTCGGGATATTCCTGCATGTAGTACTGGAGGATGACGCTGATAAGGCGGGAGAAGGTGGACCTGTCGCGGTCGGCATCCCGGCACATCCTGTCGATGAGATAGGTGCGGGCATCGGGCTGGAGAATCTTGAGAAGATGGACAAAGGTGGCTGAAAACAGCAGGATGGAGTCCTCGTTTTTAAATGCCGAGGCAGCAACCAGGTCAAGGATTTTTTTCTGCCGCAGGTCATCTTCCGGGAAAAAGGTGGTCAGTTTGCCCTTCTGGGCCAGGCTGACGATAAAGCTCGAGACCAGCATGTTGTCCGGATCAATGGCCTGGAGAAAGGCCAGCAGGTCGCCGTGGTGGTTTTCGATCATCCGTTTTTTCAGAATGGGGACCAGGATGTCACGAAAGGAGGAGTCATACAGTTCACTGCCCTGGGCGAGCAGGGCATAGATATTTGCCGAACTCAGGTCTCGCGCCGTCTGCACCCGGTCGGCAGCGGTCGCCCGGTGCAGGATACTGATCATGGCCGCCGTGTTACCCCGGGCCATGGCCGGGTAAAATTGTTTGCCAAAGGTGTATTTCACCTGCCGGGAGAGCTTTTGAAAGCGGGCGTAGAGCTGCTTTTTCGACCATGTTTTCAGCTCCGCTTCCGGGATTTCAAAGCCGAACCGGTTGGTGATGGCGTGCAGGTTGTTGATCTTCCAGATCAGCTCTTCACCGCCGTCGTAAAAGGCCTGCAGCAGCGCCTTTTTATGTTCGTCGTCCTGGCGGTAATACTGGGCCTCCTGTACCAAGGGCGGCAGGGCGAAATAACGGATGACCCACAGCCAGCCGTCGATGCGGTCCATGTTCTTTTGCCGAAACAGGTTATGCGCGTTCCAGGCGTCTTCCTGCCGCAGCTGTTTGAACAGGGGCAGGGTGTCAAACATGGTTTCCGTGTTCATGTCATGGATACGGGCATAACTGTCGGCTGCCCGGGCCTGGTGATCGATCAGTCCGGCCACGGCGATAATGCCGTCCAGGGCCTTGATGCCGTCGATGTCGTTGATGGTCAGCAACCCCTGAACCGCCCGTTGGTTGACGCTTTTTAAGCCGTTGAGCAGGGGGATGGTCCGCAGGGCGTGGCGGGGGGAAATATCAGGCAGGTCCAGGTAGGCGCGAAACGCCCGTCCCGCCTCGTAGCTGAGTTGCTCGATCTGCGGCAATGCCTGCAGGGCAAGGGTAAGATCAACCCCTGGCAGGTCGCTCCATTGTTCAAAGGCAAGCACCTGTTCATAGGACAACCGGGTTGTGAGCAGCAGTTCCCAGGCCTGGTTGCAGGTAGTAAAGTTGATCCCCGGCAGCAGGCAGAGCTTGCGAAAGATGCGCTGGCTGTTGTATTCCAGGCCCCGGATGATGTCCTGGCCATACTCGAGCTGTTGGTATGTCAGGCAGGGAATGGTCCGGTAGATGCGAAAGGTTTTGCGGGCGCTGGCATCGACCAGCTCGCGGCTGCCGGTTGCCCCGGCCGCGGGCAGGGCAAAAAACGGCAACAACAGGAGAAGAAAAAAAGGGACAAAATATTTGCGGTGTTGCCTGGGCCGGTTTATGGTGGCGTTTTTTTCAGGTTTGATCATTATCCATCCATCAAAAGCGTAAAATATTAGAAAAATGCATTGTCAAAAGTCCGCAGGCGGTCCGGGACCGGGTGAGACCAGGTGAGGGCAGGCTGTCGCCCTGGCCGCTGGTATGCGTTGGCGGCGCTGCTTACGGCCATGCTGCTCTGGGGCAGCTCCTTTGTGGCCATGAAATATGCCATTGGCAGCCTGGATCCCATGGTGGTGGTCTGTGCCAGGATGGTCATCGCCTCGATCTGTTTTTTGCCCTTTCTTCGATCTTTTTCCCGTCTGCGTCCGGGGAGAAAGCAGGTACTGCTGCTGGCGGCAATGGGACTTTGCGAGCCCTGCCTCTACTTTCTCTTTGAGGCGGCGGCCCTGAATCTGACCAGCGCCTCCCAAGCCTCCCTGATCACCACCATGCTGCCGTTGCTTGTGGCCGTGGCCGCGGCCCTGTTCCTTGGGGAAAGATTGACCCGGCGGATCATCATCGGCCTCTTTGTTGCCGCCACTGGTGCGGTATGGCTCAGTCTGGCGGCCTCGGTGTCCGCGCATGCGCCGCACCCCGTGCTTGGAAATTTCCTGGAGTTTATGGCCATGGTCACCGCCACAGGATACATTATTTTGCTGAAAAAATTAAGCGCAGACCTGCCGCCGCTTTTTCTGACCGCGGCGCAATCGGTTATCGGGGCCGTGTTTTTCCTGTTGATTCTGCTGGTTACAGGCATCCATCCGCCGGCGACAATCCCGGTGCCCGCCCTGCTGTCGGTCCTTTATCTCGGCACCTTTGTCAGTGTCGGCGCCTATGGCCTCTATAATTTCGGCGTCAGTCGGGTGGAGGCCAATAAAGCGGCGGCCTTTATCAACCTGATTCCGCTCTGGGCGGTTGTGCTTGGCGTGCTTGTGCTTGGCGAGCAATTTACCGGTTGGCAGTTCGTGGCCGGACTGCTTATATTTACTGGTGTGATGATAACCCAGCAGGGGAAACCGGATGAGGAGCAAAGTTGATATGGGACGACTGTTGATATACTGTGGTATCGGTTTGATCATACTCGGGCTGTTATGGCCCTGGCTGCGGCATATCCCTTTGGGCAGGCTGCCGGGAGACCTGGTGATCGACAAGGAGAATTTTCATCTCTATTTTCCGGTTACCAGCTCTGTTCTCGTCAGCCTGGTACTCTCCCTGCTGCTTTACCTGTTCAGGAAGTAACAATTCATGCCTGCGGCAGGAGAGACGGCCGGTGGCCATGCCTTCTATTGCCGGCGCTGCCGACGCAACCATGTTCTCGACGGTGTGGCAGCGCGGCCGGCAGCCCGCGCCCTGATGCGTTTTTTTGACGACCACGGCCATGTTGATCTGACAGGACCTGACCGATCGCCAGATAGCCGGACAACAACGGCGCCGCTTTTCGGGCCGGAGCGGGGCAAGATGTTTGGCGTCCTGCTCTGCCGGGATGATCAGGGGAAATCGAAAGTTCTCTATGGTTTTTCAGGGATGTTCAATGGCCGCTGGCGGGTGCCGGGCTGGGTGGAACCGCTTTTTGACGTGGACGCATTCCATGATCTTGTTGATCCCGTTGAACGGTCAATCAAGGAGCTTGGCCGCGGGATGAAGCGGGAAAAAGACAATGAAACGGCCCGGCTGCGGCTGCGCGCCCGTCGCCGTGAACTCTCCCGGCAGTTGATGGCGGAAATTTTTTCCCTGTATCGGCTGCCCGATTTCCGTGGCAGATTTCATACCCTTGGCCGGGCCTTTCATGGCAGTGGCGGAATACCCACCGGCACCGGCGATTGCTGCGCGCCCAAGCTGCTGGCCCATGCCGCCCGCCATGGTCTTTCGCCCCTCAGCCTGGCCGAGTTTTATTACGGCCGTGAAAATGCGTCGGCAACACGCAAACATAAACAATTTTACCCGGCCTGCGAAGAGAAATGCGCCCCTATCCTCGGCGCCATGCTCTGCGGCATTGGGGAAATGGATGCCCGGCACACGTTATGACCGGCAATGCATTCCAGATTCGCCTGCTCTATGTCGACGGGGATGTCATCGTGGTCGACAAACCGGCCGGGCTGTTGTCCGTTCCCGGCCGCGGCCCGGAGAAGCAGGAGTGCGTTGTCCGGCAGGTACGGGATTATTTTCCCGATGTCATAGAACAACCGGCCGTGCATC
>WFZC01000133.1 GCA_015489765.1 Desulfobulbaceae bacterium | reverse complement strand
GCCGGTCACATCATAGATGGAGCTGCGGATGTTGAGTTTTGATATTTTCTTATATCGCTCGTACCAGTGGTCATCGAGCAGGGAACTGACGGTTATCATGGCAGGGGTCTCGAATTCGAATTACGAAAATTTCGGATTACGAAAATTTCAGATTACTATGAGTCTGACACGGGTATCACCGGATCAGCACAGAGATTTTTCCCTTTTTCATAGCCGCGTACCCAGACCGCAAGATAGGTGTCCACGTAGTCAAGCCAGGCGGCAAAACTGCGGGGATTATCCGCGTGCCGATACATGCGGGCCGTCACCACGGCGCTGCCGGCGGCGTAATGGCGGCAGTCTTCACAGTCGGTGTCCGGCACGCAGCAGGCCGCGTCCCGGTCCCAGGCCAGGTTGGTCCGGTACTGGCGGAAAGATCGACCAAGGCCGATGGCCGTGGACGGGTTCATGCGGGGATAGGAGCAGGAAAACAGGTCGTGCAGTCCCTTTTCCTCGGTGTGGACAAGGATATTATAGGGAGAAAAAAGCACTGTCTCCGGAAATTCGGCCAGCAGTTCGGTCATCACCCGGCGGGTCCGGGCCAGGGTCTTGCTGGTATGGCGCAGGGGACCGGTGTAGCCGACCGGGGCGGAAAACATGTTAAAGGTGATCTGCAACCCGTTTTTCGCCAGTAGTTCGGTCACCTCCCGGGCCTGGTCGATATTGACCGGGGAAAAGGTATAGACAAAAACTGCCCTGGGATCGCCCCGGTAGTTGTCGATCTGCCGCGCCAGCATATCCGGCGCCTTTCTCACCGCCAGGCTGGTGGCATCGTTGCCCCAGACCGAGATATGGATTCGGTAATCAATGTCTGCGGGTATGGGTTTGAGTCCGTTGGTGGCAATGGCGCCAAGGGGAATGACCTGGTAACAGGCAGCGCAGAGTTCCGGCACCAGTGAGGGCTCGGCCCCTGCCAGCACGACAAAGGTGATGCCCCGCTCCTTTTCCGCTGTCAGCAGCCGGCGCCAGTCCTCGGGGTTGGTATTATCTGGGGTATTCTGTTTTTCGCCGGTAAAATAATAACATCCCTCGCAACGGACATTGCAGCGACTGGTCATGTCGTAGGTGGATTCCCGCAGGAAAAAATAGTCGCGCACCTTTTGAAAACGCTCGCCGATGACCGGATCACCGATGATGTCACCAAATGTGTACCGATTTTCGCCCATGTCCCGTCTACTCGCCTGCCTGCCGTTTTTCGTCGATATAGGCGGCAATAATACGGACCGTGGTCAGCTTGGGATAATCGTCCTCATCGATGCGGATGCCGTATTCATCCCGGAGCCGCAGCGCGATGGTGGCCAGGTCCATGGAATCAATGCCCACCTCGTCGACCAGGTCCAGGTCGGGATCAAAGGTTGCCGGCGTCACATCCTCAAGTTTGAGCTCATTGATGATTATTTCGGCGATTCTGTTAACGGTTGTGCTGTCGTTACTCATGGCGACTGTAATGGGGTTGTCGAGGGTTGCAGGAAGATCATGCCGGAACAGGCCTCCCGCCCTTCGCTCATTATTGTAAAGGAATATGAATTTTCTTTATTGCCGCAGGTGGCGCGGATGTCAAGAATTTCTCCTGGACGAACAATCTTTTTAAATTTGACCCGGCTCAGACGCACCAGCCGCAGCGGCACCTGCAACTCATCACCAACGAGATTGCACACCATCTGTAGCTGGGCTATACCGGGATAAATGGGATCGTCGGGAAAATGACCGCTAAACCAGGTCGATTGATGATCAATTATTTTCCGGGTCGTTATTTCCATCCTCTCTCCAGCTGGGGGAATAAAGCATTTCTTTATACCACCCATATAGGGATAAGGCAAAAAAAACCCTAACGGGCAAGATATTCCCACAGCGGGCCGGTAAACCCGCGTCCGTGCATTTTTTCCACTGTGCGTGCACTCTGTTCGCCACCGGAACCCACAATCCAGTTGCTGCGCCCGGCCGCCCGCCCGGTTACCAGGGCCTGAATGGCTTCAAGCTCGATCCGGTCCGGTTCATAGAAAACCTGGTGTAAGAGATTGGTTTCCGATAGCTTTTCAGCATGGCCGGCGAAAGTAGAAAAAAAATCGCGGTAGGGATACCGGTTACCCGGTCATTTGAACAAAACAGGACTGGCCTCTTTAATTCGTATTGGTTCGCGCAACATGCTGAATTTCAGCAAGATATTACCACCTGCTATAAAATATTTTGCGTAAAACGTTTTAATAAAATATCTTCTATGTTCTGCCTTGAATCCAATACGGACAATACATAAACCTTGCCGTTGGAAATACGATACATTACACGCCAGGGTTTGATAATCATTTCCCGGTATTGAGTGATACCGTGATCATACAATTCAGGCACAATCCGATACCGTTTGGGTAAATAATACAGATCATTTACCCGCTTTTTGATTTTTTTTAATATTATTAAGGCATTGCCCGAATTATTGTGAGCAATATACTCGATGATTTTTACAAGGTCATTCTCGGCTGTTTTTGCCCAGATAACCTCATATTTTTTCGTCATTTTTTATCTTGCTTTCAATAGCGGCAAAAACTTCATCCTGTGTGCGACACCTGCCGTTTTTTACATCTTCTTCACCTTGGGAAAGAAGTTTTAAAATGCCAATAGCATTCCTCATATTTTCAAAACTTTCAGGATCTTGCAGAACGGCCCTGGGCTCGCCATTTTGGGTTATGATAACCGGTCGGCGGGTATCATTAATCTGCTTCAGGATATCAGCAGCCCTGCTCTTTAAATAACTTACTGATTTTATATCGCTTTGTATATTCATGCTTTACCTCCTGTCCTTTTATGGTACCTTAAAAAGACAGAATGTCAAGGTGGTTCCCGCAACCACCGCTGATAGCACATTCTTGACACCACCCATTCAGGGATAAGGCAAAAAAAACCCTAACGGGCAAGATATTCCCACAGCGGGCCAATGAACCCGCGTTCGTGCAGTTTTTCCACTGTCTGCGCACTCTGTTCGCCGCCGGAACCCACAATCCAGTTCCTGCGCCCGGCCGCCCGTTCGGCTACCAGGGCCTCTATGGATTCAAAGTCGATCAGGTCCGGTTCATAGAAAACGGGCTGCAGCAGATCGGTTTCCGCCGTAATCTTCCCCTCGGCACAAGCGATTTCATACAGCCTTGTCCAGGGATAGATACGAATGCCGATGAAAAAAAACAGGGCCGCCCTGTCCAACTCTTCTATGGCATCTAAGGATTGGCGCACCGTTTTCCTTGACTCGCCCGGACCACCGAGGAGAAAATAATGGGCCGTATGGATACCGGCATCCCGGGCCTGCTGGTGGGCGGTCAACACGTCGCGTGGACGAAAGGGTTTGCGGTAGCTCTTCAGCACGGCCGGTGACAGGGACTCGGTGCCGAATTCCACATGCTGCAGACCGCAGTCCGCCATGATGCTGAAATAATCATCAGGCAGTTTGACCGGTGCGAAAAACCCGCCCCAGGGAATACGCAGACCGGCTGTTGTCAGGGCCCGGGCCACGGCCAGCGAATGGCGCACATCGGACT
>WFZC01000132.1 GCA_015489765.1 Desulfobulbaceae bacterium | reverse complement strand
TTTCGCGGGGTTGCCGGGGCCGCGGGGGGGATGGATCGCGGAGCCGCCGACAACATGGGAATGCTTGCGACTGTCATCAACTCCATTGCCATGCAGGATGGTCTGCAAAAGGCAGGGGTTCCGGCCGTGGTAATGTCTGCCATCACCATGCGCAATGTCTGTGAGCCATATGTGCGTACCCGGGCCCTGAGGTACTTAAACGAGGGGTATGTGGTCATATTTGCCGCTGGCACCGGTAATCCGTACTTTACAACCGATACCGCAGGCGTCCTGCGGGCCTTGGAGGTTCAGGCCGATGTCATCATGAAGGCGACCCGGGTCGATGGGGTGTATGACCGCGATCCGGAAAAGGACAGCAGCGCTGTCCGTTTTGGCCGACTGAGTTATACCAAGGTGCTGCAGGATGAACTTCGGGTCATGGATGCCGCCGGTATTTCTCTGGCTCGGGACAATGATCTGCCCATTCTGGTCTTTAATATGAAGGTCGCCGGCAATATCAACAAAGCCGCTGAAGGAAAAGAGATCGGTACCCTGATAACCGGATAGCGAGGTTTCGTTGCCGGGCGCGGCAAGGTGATTTTTTCCGTTTTTGTTCCCTGCTTTTCTACCGGCGTTAGTACGCATATTTCACAAAGGTCGTCGTAAAGACCTGAGAATGAAAACAACCATTGGCGCCGTATTGCCAGGGATCAAACTTCCATTATTTGGAGTCTTTGCCTATCTGTTGCGGCCTGGACGGAAAAATCCGCTTCGACCAGGCTGCCATAAAGGAGAATATCATGTCCAATGAAGTAATTGACGAACTGAAAGAAAAGATGCAGGGGAGCGTGGAGGCCTATAAACGTGAGTTGACCAAAATAAGAACCGGCAGGGCATCCCTGGCGTTGCTTGACGGCATCAAGGTGGATGCCTACGGTTCTTCCCTGCCGCTTGATCAGGTCGGCACCCTGACCATCCCCGAATCAAGCATGATTGCCATCAAGCCTTGGGACCCGCAGATGATCGGTCCCATTGAAAAGGCCATTCTCGCCTCTGACCTTGGCCTGACCCCGGCCAATGACGGCAATGTCATTCGTCTGACCATTCCGCCGCTTACCGAGGAGCGCCGCCGGGAGCTAGTGAAAAAGGTGAAAAAGACCGCTGAAGAATTCAAGGTCGCCATTCGCAATGCCCGGCGCGAGGCCAACGATACCCTTAAAAAGCAGAAAAAAGACAAGCAGATTTCAGAAGATGACATGTTCCGGCTCCAGGACGAGGCCCAGAAGGAAACAGATCGATACGTCAAGCAGATCGACGAAATTGCCGCCGGTAAAGAAGTTGAAGTCATGGAGGTATAGAGGCGCGGTAGGGGAGTTCATGTTTTGTCTGGCTGGAGGTCGTGTCTTGTGATCGCAGCTACCTTTTTGCCCCCCTGGACGTTCTCTTTGCCGGTGTTTCTGTAAGCCGGACAGGTTATGGAAGATACTTCCGAGTTGGACATTCGTCTGGTTCCGTCCCATATTGCCATTATCATGGATGGAAACGGCCGCTGGGCCGAGGAGCGGCGCAGGCCCCGCCTTGCCGGTCATAAGGCCGGGGTGGATTCTGTGCGCGCGGTTGTGGAAACAGCCAGGGAAATAGGGGTCCGCCATCTCACCCTGTATGCCTTTTCCACGGAAAACTGGCAACGGCCAAAGGCCGAGGTCAAGGGTCTGATGGCACTGCTCAGGACCTATCTCGAGGCCGAGCTGCGAACCATGTTGACAAATGATATTCGTCTCTTCTGTCTTGGCCAGCGTGAGCGTCTGCCCCGGGATGTGCTTGCGGTCCTTGAACAGGTAATGCGGGAGACCGCCCATTGTCGGGCCATGACCCTTAACCTGGCACTGAGCTACGGCGGCCGCAACGAAATGATCCGGGCCATTAGAAAGATGGCCGTTAAATGCAAGGACGGCCAGTTCGATCCCGAGGATTTGTCCGAGGAAATCCTTGCCGAACATCTTGACACGGCCGGGCAGCCGGACCCTGACCTGTTGATACGCACCGGTGGGGAACATCGGTTGTCAAATTTTCTCCTCTGGCAGGTTTCCTATGCAGAACTCTATTTTACCGAAACCAAATGGCCTGATTTCAGGAAACAGCAGCTTCTGGAAGCGGTTGCCACCTATGGCCGCCGCCAGCGCCGTTTCGGTAAAACCGGGGCCCAGGTCCGTGGGGAGTGAGTGACATGAGCCGCGTGTTGCCCGGCCTTCTGATGGCAGGATTGTGGGGGATGCTCCTGGCTTTTGGCGCCCCTGTTCTCTTCTGGCTGGTTATCGTGATCGGGAGCGGGGTTGCCCTGCATGAGTACCAGCGCATGTGTTTCCCCTCTCTGCCGGCTATGAAAAGGCTGATGCTTGTTGGTGTGTCCCTGTCTCCTGTGCTGGCCTCTTATTTCTCCGGGCCCGCCTGGCTGGCCGCAGGTCTCTTCGGTGGTTTTTTCGGACTTGTCCTGCTTCTTCTCCTCTGGTATTCCGATCTTGAAGATGGTTTTTTCCTGTTGAGCCGCAGCGGTTTTGGTATCTTTTATATTGGTCTGTGCGCAGCCCATATTATCCTTTTGCGGCTGCTGCCGGGCGGGGCGGGCTGGCTTGCCGTGCTGACCGCAATCACCATTGGTTCCGATACAGGCGCCTATTATATCGGCAGAAAGTTTGGCCGCCGCAAACTCTGTCCGGCCATCAGTCCCGGCAAGACCATCGCCGGGGCCGCAGGCGGCATGGTGGTCGGCACCCTGTCCGCGCTTGGGGTGGGAGCGCTTCTCCCCGGCCAGGTTTCCCTCCTTTTCTGTCTCGTTGCCGGGGTGGTCCTGGTGCCGGTGGGTATTATCGGCGATCTGGTCGAATCGGTGATTAAGCGGGCCACCGGCAACAAGGATTCCGGCACCCTGCTTGCCGGGCACGGCGGCTTGCTGGACCGGGTTGACAGTCTTCTCCTGACCGCACCCACCATGTACTATCTTCTTTTGGGACTGGGCACATGAGCGTAAAAAATATTGCATTACTGGGATCCACCGGTTCCATTGGCAGAAATGTCCTGTCCGTTGTTCGGGCAAATCCTGATCGGTTCCGAATTGTC
>WFZC01000131.1 GCA_015489765.1 Desulfobulbaceae bacterium | reverse complement strand
TGGTGATGCCGGCGACCTTTTTTTCCAGGCTGACCGCAAAACGCAGATTGTGCATGGCGGCAAACAGCCGCGGCAGCGGCAACAATACCGGCGCCTTGTCGAAGAGGCCCGCAGGGACCCGGGCCCGGGTCTGCCGCGGCTGTTTGCCGCCATGCACAATCTGCGTTTTGCGGTCAGCCTGGAAAAAAAGGTCGCCGGCATCACCATTCGGCACGGGCTGCATGTCTATGTGGACGAGAACGACCAGCAGCGCCTTCTGGAACGATTTTTCAAGGGCGGTGACGAGATGATCGCCCAGCGCGGTCACAGTTACTGGCGCTCGGAACAGCTGACCGATCCCCTGGTCAAGCTGCTGCGGGAGCAGAAACTGACCGATGCGGATATCGATGCCAAGCAGCGTTTTTTAAGCCTTGGCTCCTGCGGCGGCGTCAAGGCCTATACCCGCATGACCCGCCTGTTTCGCGGCCACGTCGATATCCTGGCCACCATCGGCACCGGCATGGCTATCATCAACGATCCCTACAATAAAAATATCCTCGAGGTTATTGCCAGAAATCCGGCAACAATTTCCTGGAAAGGGGTCGCCGACCAGCTCTCCTTTATCTTCAAGGGCGGCCGGGGCCAGGACTACCTGCAACCGGGTTCCCTGACAGCGATATTACATAAAATTATCGATGAAAAGAAAGAGAGTGAAGAACTGGAACAGGATTTCGACGGCATGATCCAGGATACCTTCTGCCCGGAAGAAAACTGAGGCCATGGCTGTCTTTACCAGGGAAAAACTTGCAGACCTGCTCGCAGCTGCCAGAAAGCAACCGAGCACGGTTTATCTCTTTGTCGGCGACCGTTTCCTGTGCCGTCAGGCATCGGCGCAGCTTGAAGAGGTGCTGCTTGCCGGCGGCGGTACCGTCCATGCCCTTGACGGCGAAAACGAGGACCCGGCAACAACGGTATCCAGGCTGCAGAGTTTCAGCCTGTTGCCGGGCCGGCAGATCTACCGCATCAGCGACAGCCGCCTCTTTCACTCGAAAAAGGTGGCCCAAGGGTTGTGGAAGCGAGTCCTGGCGGCGCGGGATAACAACAAGCCCGAAACAGCGGCCCGGCACCTGCGGGCCATGATGACCTCCTGCGGTCTTGATCCGGCATCTGCTGATGATGATCCGGCAAAACTGACCGCCGGGGAATGGAAACAACGCTTTGATTTTCCCCATCCGGGCGGCGATCTTTCCTGGATAACCGGCCTGCTGAAAGAGGAGGTAAAGCAAAAAAATCAAAAAACCGCAGCCGCCGAAAACCAAGACCGGGACCCGGCCGCCCTGCTCGAAAGGGCCCTCAAAGCTGGTGTTGCCAAAGACAACATCCTGATCCTGCTGGCCGAGGAGGTCGACAAACGCAAAAAACTGTACAGGTATCTGAAAAAAAATCAGGTCATCGTTGACCTGAGCGTGGACAAGGGGGCCGGCAGCAAGGCGCAAAAGGTGCAGAGAAGCGTATTGGTGGAGTTGATCACCAATACGCTCAAGGAAATGGGCAAGACCATGGCGCCGCGGGTCATGGACCAGCTCCTCGATCGGATCGGCTTTTATCCAGTGGCCGTGGTCATGGAAACGGAAAAGCTGTGCCTGTCCTTGGGTGAGCGCACCCGCATCGAACTCGCCGACCTCGATGCCCTGGTCGGCAGGACCAGGCAGGAGGCAATGTTCGAGCTTACCGGCGCCATCGGCGACCGGCAGACTGCCAGGGCCCTTACCATTGCCGGCCGGCTGCTTGAAAACCAGGTGCATCCACTGGCAATCATCGCCACCCTGCGCAATTACGCCCGCAAACTGCTGTTGTTCAAGGTCCTGCAACAACAGCCGCAATACGGCTATACACCGGGCATGCCGGCCAATCTGTTCCAGCGCCAATGTCTGCCCGCCCTTAAAAAAGAGTCCCGCTGGCAGCAGGAGTTAGGCGGACATCCCTATGCCCTCTACATGCAGTTTACAACCGCGTCCGGATTTTCCGTTACCAGGCTTCAGAACTGGCTGCAACTGATCCTGCGGGCCGAACAGCGGCTCAAGGGATCCCCGATAGAACCCTTGACCGTCCTCCATCATCTGCTGCTCTCCATGCTGATCCCCGACAAACATGAAGCCGACCAGCGCAGATGACAGGATCGTCACCCGTTGTAACGGCCTTGCAAAATCGGGAGAGAGCATTACAATAGATGATAGCGAAACAGGGGAAAATCTTTTCTGGAATCCTTACCCAACAGTCATTCTTTTTCAACAACTCCAGCAGTAATGGCAAAAAACAAGACCACCAACCAGGAAGACATCCTGACCCGTGAACGGGAAGACCTGCAAGAACCGCATCTCTACAAGGTGCTTCTGCACAATGATGACTACACAACCATGGATTTCGTCGTCATGATCCTGGAGACGATCTTCCATAAAAACACTGAAGACGCGACCCGGATAATGCTCAATGTACACCACCAGGGGATGGGGGTTGCCGGCGTCTATACCCGGGAAATCGGCGAAACAAAGGTCGCGGCCGTGCATCGTCTCGCCCGCAAACACCAGTTTCCCCTGAAATGTTCCCTGGAAAAGGTGAGCTGAACCACTACGACACAGACACGATTATGCTGAGCAGAGAACTTGAGCTGGCCCTTATCAAGGCGATAAAGGAAGCAAAAACACACAGACACGAGTACGTTACCGTTGAACATATGCTCTACGGCCTGCTCCACGATGATCTTGCCCGCCACATTATTGACAAATGCGGCGGCAACAACGAAAATCTGAAGATACGGCTGGAGCGTTTTTTTTCCGGCAGCCTGCCGGTCCTCAAGGACAAGGAGGCGGAACCGGCCCAGACCATCGCCTTTAACCGAGTCCTGCAACGGGCGGTCAACCATGTGCAGAGCTGCGGCAAAAAGCAGGTGGATACCGGCGATGTACTGGTTTCTCTCTTTACGGAAACCGAGTCCCATGCCGTTTATTTTCTTGGCTCGGAAGGGGTCGGCCGTCTTGAGGTGATGGAGTACATCTCCCACCATATCCCGGAAAGCTTGCAGCGGGAACCCCTGCGGCATGTGCAGCCCCGTCCCAAACAGACCAAAAAGAAAAAAGGCAACAACCCGCTTGAGGAATTTACCGTTAATTTCTCCGCACGGGCCGCCGAGGGAAATATCGATCCCCTTATCGGGCGTGACAAGGAGATTGAACGGATCATGCAGGTGCTCTGCCGCCGTAAAAAGAACAACCCGCTGCTGGTCGGCGAACCAGGGGTTGGCAAAACGGCCATGGCCGAGGGGCTTGCCCTACGGATCCATGAAGATGGACTTGCCCGGGCACAGGAGGAATGGGACCAGGACAAACTGGTGCCTGATCTGCTTTCCGGCACCGAGATCTACATGCTTGACATGGGCACCCTGGTCGCCGGCACCAAGTACCGGGGCGACTTTGAAAAACGCCTCAAGGATGTTATCGGTGCCATAGAAAAACATGACAATGCCATCCTCTTCATCGACGAGATGCACACCATTGTCGGCGCCGGAGCGACCAGCGGCGGCTCCATGGACGCCTCCAACCTGCTCAAGCCCGCTCTCCAGGCCGGAACCATCCGCTGTATCGGGTCGACCACCTATGAGGAATATAAAAACCACATAGAAAAGGACCGGGCCCTGTCCCGGCGTTTCCAGAAGATCGACATCGAAGAGCCGTCAATCGACGACACCTGCGCCATCCTCTGCGGCCTGCAGTCCAGGTATGAAGAGCACCACCAGATCCGCTACTCCACCAACGCAATCCATGCCACCGCCGAGCTGTCCGCCCGCTACCTCAACGACCGTTTCCTGCCGGACAAGGCCATAGACGTCATGGACGAGGTCGGCGCCTCGTTTCGGCTTGCGGGCAAAACGGGACGCACGGTCAGTGTGCGCGACATCGAAAAAATTGTTTCGAAAATGGCCCGGGTGCCGGTAACGACCAGAAACGGCGACGACCTTGCCGATCTGCACAACCTGGATGCCACCCTGAAGTCATACATCTTTGGCCAGGACGAGGCCATTGACAGTCTGGTCATGGCCGTGAAACGATCGCGGGCCGGACTGGGCAACCCGACCTCACCCACCGGTTCCTTCCTCTTTGCCGGTCCTACGGGCGTCGGTAAAACAGAGGTTGCCAGGCAGTTGGCGGCCGCGTTGAGGGTCAACTTTGAACGCTTTGACATGAGCGAGTACATGGAGAAACATGCCGTGGCCAGGTTGATCGGGGCCCCGCCCGGCTATGTCGGCTTTGAGCAGGGAGGCCAGCTGACCGATGCCATCCGCAAGCATCCCTACTCGGTGCTGCTTCTCGATGAAATTGAAAAGGCGCACCCCGATGTCTTTTCCATTCTCCTGCAGGTCATGGACCACTCTACCCTGACCGACAACAGCGGCCGCAGGGCTGATTTTCGCAACGTTATCCTGATCATGACCACCAATGCCGGTGCCAGGGAGATGAGCGAGCGGACCATCGGTTTCCTGGGCGACAGCTCGGGCAAGGAACAGAAGGCCCTGAAAAACCTTTTCTCCCCCGAGTTCAGAAACCGGCTGGACGCCACCATTACCTTTGGTACCCTTGAGCCCGAGGTCGTTGAAAAAATAGTTGTGAAAATGATAACAGAGCTGCAGGAACAGCTTGCGGAAAAGAAGGTAACCATCACCCTGACCCCCGCCGCCCGCAAGTATCTTGCCAGCCACGGCTATGAGCCCGCCTACGGCGCCCGTCCCCTCAGGCGTTTGATAATGCGGGAGATTGGCGATGTTCTCACCGAAGAAATACTCTTTGGCCGCCTGAAAAAAGGCGGTACGGTCCGGGTCGGCCGCAAGAACAAAGCCATGACCTTCCGCTTTTCCGATGCCGGGTGCAATACAAAAAAGTGACAGATTGACCATCTTGATAAAATATTGATTTAACGAGTTAACTTGAATGTCGAATGTCGAACAAGTAATTTCAAATAATGAAGGAAAGGAAAGTTTTTGACCTTGAAGATCGTTTGATTGATTTTGCAGTACGAGTCATTACTGTGGCAGGATCATTGCCCACGAATAAAGTCGGGAACCATATTTCCGGGCAACTTATTCGCAGCGGCACCTCACCTGCACCTAATTATGGTGAAGCACAGAGTGCGGAATCGCGAGCCGATTTTATTCGCAAGATGAAAGTTGCTCTCAAGGAATTACCGGAAACCCAGGTGTGATTACTGATGATTAAGAAGGCAAAACTCACTAAACCATCAAAACTCGAATCACTGCTTGATGAAAGCAATCAGGTAATATCGATTTTTGTAACAAGCCTGAAAACCTCCATGGCAAAGAAAAAGTAGATTTCGTAATTCTAAATTCCTGGTGACCTCTGCTGTTTAAAAAAATGCATTCAAGTAACAATCATTTTTTACCACTTTTTTGTAATGCACTCCCCCATGGCTGAATATGCACTCCACCCTCCCGTTGGCCCGGCCAGGGGAAAAAATCCTGCCAGGTCAATGACTTTTTTTCCTGCCTGCCGTTAAAAAGTACAATTTTTTTTACTTTTTACAGAGAACCTGTTGACAACCGGTCATAAATACGATACAAATTTTTTATACATTCTATTATTATTATTGAAGCTTGCTCTGTTTCCCTGCTCTGGAATGACTTATCCATTTGCAGATTTTTTCAACTCACTGAAGATATGGGATTTTCCCAACAATAACAGAAATAAGGAGGAGGAAGAATGGTTAAGAAATTTTCCATGCTGGCCCTGGCCGGGCTCATTGCTCTGCCTGCCGTGGCTTCTGCCAGCGCCGGCAAAACCCCGCAGGATCTGACGGCAAGGATCGACCAGTTGTCCCGTGAGCTTGATGCCCTGAAGGCACAGCTTGCCAAGCAGAACGAGACCATCACCGAATATGGTGACACGGTCGATGACATGAGTGACATGCTGGATGAAAAATCCGAGTCCTGGGACCTGGCGGCCCGGTTCAAATTTTATGGCGATTTCCGGGCCCGGATGGATTCATACCATGCAGACTCTCTCTTTGCTGCCGGCACGCCCCTCCGCATGACGGGAATGGATCCCGCAACACACATGCCCACCTTTGCCGGGGTTTCAGGAGGAGACCGTAATAACGATACTCTGTTCACTAACCGTTTTCGTCTGAACATGCGGGTCAAGGCGACCGAGAATGTAGAGTTCAAAGGACGTCTGGCCATGTACAAGGCTTGGGGTATGCAGAGCACGCCTGCCGGACTTGCCGACGGCGGCAACAGGGCACAAAGTTTTCCAATCTTTGATGGCAGCGTAACCAGGCAGCCTTCCAGCAGTGCCCTGTATGTGGATCGCGCCTTTGTCAACTGGAACAACATCGGCGGGCTGCCGATCTGGTTCTCCATCGGCCGCCGCCCGACCACGGACGGACCGCCCGCGCAACTGCGTATGGGCAGCGATTCCAGAATGGCGACTCCCATTGCCTATATGGACTACCCGTTTGACGGCATTTCCCTTGGCTATGCCTATGACTGGGGCAATGATACTCTGGGGACAGGACGTATCCGGTTCTGCTACGGGCGCGGATTTGAAGACGGCCTCCAGTTTGATAACCAGTCAAACAGGCTCAATGACACCGATTTTGCCGGATTTTCCTGGGATGTTATGAAATCGGGCCATCGGTTCATGAACATCCAGGCCTTTGAGGTCTTCAACCTGTTCAACTATCCGGACTTCCAGTCTGATTTTGTCAACTACGGCGCTTCCTTTCCGCAAGATCAGGGTGGATTCGGACCACGGAAAAACCTGGGCAACGTCTACCATACCAGCGCTGTTTATATGGACAAGGTCGCTGACCTGAACTTTTTCCTCGCTGGCGGCTGGAGCCATACCGATCCCAACGGCAATGGATTTTTCAATGACTATGCCGCAATGCAGCAGGGACTGAGTGGACCGAACACCGGTTCAGAAGATGGTTATTCTGTTTATGCGGGCGTTCGTTATGACATTGATTCCATCGGCCTGAAACTCGGCGCTGAATACAATTATGGTTCCCAGTACTGGATCGCCTTTACGCCCGGTCACGACGATGTGTACCAATCCAAGCTGGCTACCCGCGGTAATGCCTATGAACTCTATCTTATCTATGACCTGCCCACAGGAGAAACTATTTCAAAATATGCCAAAACCTTTGTCCGTCTTGGCTGGCAGTACTATGATTACAACTACGCGGGCGGTTATGACTGGAACATGAAGCCCTATGACCTGGACGATGAACGACAAACCCTCCAGGCTATGGGTATCAATCCTGTTGACAGCGCCAACCAGTTCTACCTGACCTTTGAGGCCTATTTCTAAGCCAGAATTACTCATTTCACAAAAAATCAAGGGAAAGCCAGCAAGGCTTTCCCTTTTTTATTGCCTTTTCTCGCTCCATGATCACGGAAACACGCAGCAACGGACTCCTTTTTTACCAAAGCGATCTTCTCACCATTTCCCATGCCATGTTCAGCCGGCATGGGGGAAAGAGCAGGGGCCTGTTTTCTTCACTTAACTGCAGCCATAACGTTGGAGACGATCCCGCCTCGGTTACAGGCAACCGGGAGCTGATGCGAAAAACCGTTGGCGCACAAACCTTGCAGGCAGTGACCCAGGTACATGGCAGTGGTGTTCTCATGGTAAAGAGTGCGGACCAGATCACGGAAGCGGAGCAAAGGGATGCCATGGTCACCGATGTTACCGGGATCGGTCTCCTCATCCAGCAGGCCGACTGCCAGGCCGTGCTGCTGCACGATCCTGTCAAAGGGGTTATCGGCGCGGTTCACAGTGGCTGGCGCGGTTCAGTCGCCAACATCATAAACGGCACCATCAAGTGTATGCAACAAAACTATGGTGTCCGGCCCTCGGATATTACTGCCGTTATCAGCCCGTCCCTGGGCCCCTGCTGCGGCGAATTTGTCAATTACCGGGCCGAACTTCCACCGGATTTCCTCAGCTTTCAAACCACAAAGAACCATTTTGATTTTCAGGCGATCAGCCGCATGCAGCTCATCAATGCAGGGGTCAGTGCAAACAGGATTGACACGGTAACAAGATGCACAGTATGCAATGAAGATTTTTTCTCCTATCGCAGGGCGGTACGCAGGGGAGAGGGGCAGACGGGCAGAAACGGCTCAATCATTGTTCTGCCGTAAAAACAGTAAAAACAGGCAGGCGTGGACTCCGAGAAAAATTTCAGGTTAAACCAGCATGGCTGGACCATATTGGCCAGCCACAACAGACAATGAAAATCTCCGGCTCCGGCCTGGGCAGTCATGTCCTCTGTGGGTGATGTTCGGATAAAAAAGGTCATAATAAATATCGCGGCTGTAGCCGCTCCTGTATCGTTTGGGTTGTGGATAGAAACCGGCCCTGGTTGTTTACTCTTTTAGCCAGTTTTTAACTTTTAATGATTTTACCCGGTTAAATTCTTTTTCATTGTTTGTAATCAATGTTAAATTCCTGCTTAGCGCATGGGCTGCAATCAGC
>WFZC01000130.1 GCA_015489765.1 Desulfobulbaceae bacterium | reverse complement strand
TTGCAAATGTGCAATTATGACTCCTAGAAACATACATATTTGTATAATAACTTCCTGTTACTTTCTGCAGATTTGTTGACACCAGTGAGCCATCATAGGTTATAATTTATTATATTTACAGTATTAATTATCAGCAAAACTGAGTTTACAATTTTGTGGCATGAGAATTGTATTCTATTATCACAGAGAAGCGGATTGCACTGGGAGTTGTCATTTGATCCGGTGGATTGATTGTTCTGGATCAAGCCAGTGTTTTCCGTAAAAAGAATTTTCCGTAACAGGAAAACTCGCCCGAAATACAAACCAATTACCAGGAGAGAAGAGATGAAAATTACAACAAACGTGTTGTCCATGGCCCTGGCGGGATCAATGTTCATTGTAACCATGGGGACGACTGCGGCCATGTGCGAGGAAGCAGATGGTCCCACCGCCGACTTTACCCTGGGGCTGTATTCCAAATACGTGTGGCGGGGGTATGAACTGAGCAAGGACAGTCTGGTCATTCAGCCGTCGGTAACGGTCGGCTATAAGGGCTTTGCCTTTAATCTCTGGGGCAATCTTGATACTGATCAGACAACCGAACTGTACAGTGAAGACGGCAATAACTGGAACGAAACAGACATGACGGTTTCTTACGATGGTTCCTATGGATTGCTGGGATACACGGTTGGTTATATTTACTATGCTTTGGAGGGCGTGGATGATACCCAGGAAATATATGGCGCCATCAGTTTTGATGTGATGGCATCCCCGACCCTGACCGTTTATCGCGATATTGCCTCAGCGCCCGGCTGGTATATCACCCTCGATATTTCCCATTCCTTTGAACTAATGAACAACCTGGCTCTTAATCTTGGCGCAAAAGTCAGCTATCTCGCCGTTGACGATGAGTCTACCCTGGCCGACCCCAATGATCCCACCTCTTCCTACAGCGACTTTCATGACGGTGTTCTGTCCATGAGTCTGAGCTACACGGTAACGAATAACCTGGTGATAACGCCGGAACTCTATTATTCATTTGCCCTTGGTGGTGACGCCCAGGATGTTCTGGAGGCGGCCAGCGCCGATGGCGATGATTCCAGTTTTGTTTACGGCGGCGTCTCGGCGAGCTTTTCGTTTTAAACCGGCAGGGTCGGAGCAAGGCGGCCGACAACTACGAATAGAGAACTTCGCTGATTTGGGCACGGGAAAGCCCATGTCTCCGAATGCGGCTGTCCATGGATTGTATCAGCATGAATCCATGGGCAGCCATTGTCTTTTATGGTAATATTTAACTCAGGGGAATCATCGTCCAATCAATCCGTCCTTGATAGGTGCACTATGGATTCGACGTTTTGCCTGCATGGATTTACGCCACCGGAGAACTTTTTCCCTGTGAGGACACCATGAGTATCTTGCAGTCCAAATCGATTTTTTCCGCCATGTTGCAGGATGGCCCTTTTGCGGTTGTCGATGAGCCGCCCCTTGCCCATCCCTTTTCCCCTTCGACCAGGGAGTGGGTCCGGGCCATCCGGGATGACCATCTGATGAAAACCAAGTACCGGGCGGTCCGTAACCAGATTCTGGATTTTCTCGGTGTGGCGACCTTTGACGATATCCTTCCGCTGCTTTCCAGCCGTGAATTGCGCGATCAAACAGCCTGTCGGGCCCATCAGCTCCTTGGCAATATGTTCGGCATCCAGGCCCAGGCGGAACTCATCGACCGGCACCTGCATGATTATGCCCGGACAGCGGATGATGTGATCAACTCCCTGCGGGCCAAGGTGCTGGCCCCGTACAGTTCCCACATTGAAACGACCAATGAAATCGAAACCATGCATGATCCCGTCGATCTGCTGCTGGTCCTCTTTGATGAGCGCTTTCATCAAAAGGCACGTTTTGAGGCCAAGCGCAAGCTGGTACTCATGGGACTGGCCGGTTCCATCGACCAGCGGGAGCGGGAAACCGGCATAGAACAGAAATTCGCAGATTTTCTTGCTTTTTTAAACAGGTATGTCTGGAGTCCGAGTCTGAAAATCGGTGATCTCGAGATAAGTTATCTGTACAGCCACCATAGCGATAAGGATTTCAGTTGCACGGATGTCTGTGTTCTTACCGAGGAGGAAGCCCGCAAGATTGTGCCGGCAGCCGGGGAAAAACTCACCCTGATCAAACGGCGTCGTTTCCATGTTGAAGGCTGGGAAATTCCCATCTATGTGACCATCCGCAAGAAACCTCCTGCAGCCAAGGTGTTGAAATTGCTGCGAAAGAATGAAAAAAATCCGGCCACCGCCGTTGATGACGAGCTGGGCCTGATGGCGGTGCTTAACTCGATTGGTGATGTGAAACGATTTTTAAAGCATTTGACGAGAAGCGCGGTCAAGGCGGATTCCTTCATGACCCTGGAAGATATTTCCGATACCTTGACCGGCGGCCGCTATGGCGGGTCCGCCACCGGCAGCTCAGCCAAAACACCCATGCTTAAATTCTTTGCCCGCCTGGGCGGCATGCGGGTGGAATTTATCATTCACACCAACCGTTCATATCTCAACTATATCTATCAGCGGGATGTGGCCCATGACGAGTACGAGGTGAAGCGTATCTTTGATACCGGCGTGGCCGAGTTCCTCTTTCCGCCGGATATTTATCACCTTGATATGGCAAAAATCCGGGCGGCCCAGTTGGCCCGGTTCAGAAAACAGATTGAAGAGTTTTAACATTTTTGTCATGCGACCGGCAGGCTCTGCAGAGGCAGCCGCTTCAGTGGTCTCCTGCCTGGAAGGTATGCATGAACCGGCGGTCGATGTAATCCTTGATTCTAAATGCCAAACGGCCGCCAAGGACCAGCGACCATTTATTGAGAACGCCGTACCCGTCGCCCAGGTTATAGATCAGCAGGTACTTGCCGCCCGGATGAAATTCCCGCAAAGGCGTGTCCGCAAAGGCCGCCATCACGTTGTGCACAAGAACCGGGTTCTGGCGCACCGCATAGACGCCGACCTTGTCCAGGGGGCGGGGTTCAAAATAGATGCAGTCGCCGCCGCCGAAAATATTGTCTTCGGCAACGCTCTGCAGGTACCTGTTGACCCGCAGCCCTCCATCCGGACCGACGGGCAGGCCGGATCTGCTGAAAATCGGAGAAGGCCTGACCCCGACGGCGAGAAAGGTCATGTCAGCCGCCAGCGACTCCCCGCTGTCAAGCAGCAGGCTTCCCGGCTCGACCTGCCGAACTCTCGTGTTTGTCAGAATGGAGATTCCCCGTTTCTCCAGGGAGCCTTTGGTCAGTCGTCTGACCCGCTTCGGGGCATGGGGGAGAACGGCGTGGCCGGCAACAATGGTTATTGTCGGCGGAAGAAGGTTTTCCCTGCAGGCCAACTGGTGAAGATTACCGGCGATCTCCATGGCCGACGGCCCGCCGCCCACAATGACCACATGAAGTGATCTGCTCTTTCCCGCTGCGATAATCCGCTCACGGGCCCGGGCCAGACCCTCGATGGGCTTGACCGGAAAGATATCGCCGCCTTCCGGCAGCGAAAGGCCCCTGTCCGGCACCTGGGAACCGGCATTACAGGACAGCACATCATAGGCTATCCTTTTCCCGGCCTGTTCAAGCACAACCTCCCTGCCTGCCGGATCAATTTCTGCGGCCCTGTCCAGGATAAATCCGCCGCCCTGTTTTTCTACCATTGCCCTGGTCTGAAAACGAATTTCATCGGCCGTATAGGTGCCGCCCAACATACCGGCTCCCATGCCGGAGTAATAATGGTGCTCGGATGGCTGGATCACGGTGACGGCAATGCCCTTTGCGACAAATTTGTTGATATTGGCCAGCAGCATCATGTGGGCGTGGCCGCCGCCGATCAGGACCAGGTGTTTTTTTTTCATAATCAGGGCGGGACTCTCGGTCCCGGTATTGGATGACATGAAAGCTTTGTATACTTCACTTCATGGGCAACATACCCTCATTCCGAATAAAGGCAAGAATTGCCTGCAACCCCTGGCCGGTTTTCATGTCGGCAAAGACAAAGGGCTTGTTGCCGCGCATTTTTTTTGTGTCAGCCTCCATGACGGCAAGAGAGGCCCCGACCATGGGGGCAAGATCGATTTTGTTGATGACCAGCAGGTCGCTTCTGGTGATGCCCGGTCCGCCCTTACGGGGTATTTTATCACCAGCGGCAACATCGATGACATAGATGGCAAGGTCTGCCAGTTCCGGGCTGAAGGTGGCGCTCAGGTTATCACCGCCGCTTTCGATGATGATAAGATCAAGTTCTGGAAAAAGGCGGCTGAGATCATCCACGGCCGCCAGGTTCATTGAGGCGTCTTCCCTGATAGCGGTGTGCGGACAGCCGCCGGTCTCAACCCCGATGATCCGCTCCGGGGGCAGGGCCTTGCTGCGGGTAAGAAACTCCGCATCCTCACGGGTGTAGATGTCGTTGGTGACAACTGCTATTTCACAGCTCGCGCGCATCAGGCGGCACAGGGCCTCGATCAGCGCCGTCTTGCCGGAGCCGACCGGACCGCCGATGCCCAGGCGCAGGGGTGGTTTTTTTGCTGTCACAATGATCTCCTCTATGATCGATACAGCCGCGTATATTGGGTTTCGTGCATGCTTGAGGCAATGGCCAGGGCCGGGCTCGAGCCGCCGATTTCCCCGTCGTCAAGGTACAGGCCGCTCTTGATATGCTGTAAGATTTTCGGGGGCAGTTCAAGCAGTAGGCGCTGGCCTTCGCTCTGCCCCAGGGGGATGATCTTCATGCCGGTCACGACCTGGTTTTCAAGCCAGGCCCATGTATAGCCGATGGCGGCATCACCAGGTAAAATTTCCCAACTTGCCGCGGCAAAGGCAAAACCGGCCAGTTGGCAAGAGGGCAGAAGATCAACAAAAGGTTGCCTGCCCGGAAGGCCGAGCTGCGCCAACAGGGTAGCCAGGGCCCTGCCGCGGGTGCGTTCCTCATCTCTGAGCTCGGATGTTTCCCGGCAGGCAAGTACCAGGTCGCACCAGTGGCCAAGAAGTTGCGGGTCGCCGGCGCGAACAGCCGCATACATCCGAGCCAGAATGGGAATGTCGACACGACCAAGGGATTGTTCACTGACCTGGATAAGCCAGTTGCCAAGACTTTTCTTATCCGTGATCCAGCCCGCTTCCACACCCCATTCCAACCCCTGCGAATAACTGTAAGCGCCGGTGGGCAGGGTCGGGCTCACCAGGTGCAGCAACCGGACAAGGGATGTGGCTTCAGCCATGGTGATGTCCATGTCCTCCGCCATAGGCGCCGGTTTCCGGTTCAAAGGGCGCTTCTTCCACCGACACCCCATGGCCCAGGGCCGAGACCATGGCGTCGATGACATGATCGTGGAGATAACGGATCCTGTTGGTGGTGATCTCCAGTTCCACGTGCCGGTTACCGAGATGGTAGCAGAGCCGGGCCAGTTGCAGAGAATCGGGACAGGTGATGCTGGAAACCTTTTCCAGCGCCGCCCGCACTTCCACCACAACGCCCTCTTCGGCCCGCAACAGGTCGCCGCCGCGGAGAATGGCGCCACGTTCCAGAAACAGGCCCGCCTCCCGGCCGTTGTCGAGCCGTACCCGTTGTCTGCTCCGGGTCCGCCTTGCCCAGGGTAGGGTCAGGGTGGTTTGGGGCGCCTGGTCGCCGGGGGCGACAAGTTCGTAGAAATGCAGCATGGGCCGGGTTAAAAAAGAAAATAGCGTTGCGCCATGGGCAGCACGGTGGCCGGTTCGCAGGTAAGCAGTTCGCCGTCCGCCCGCACTTCGTAGGTCTGGGAATCGACTTCGATCTCAGGCAGGTAATCATTGAGGATCATGTCCTGTTTGCCGATATTGCGGCATCCTTTCACCACGCCGATGGATTTTTGCAGTCGGAGCATCTCGGCAACTCCGGCCTCTCTGGCCGCCCTGGAAATAAAACTGAGCGAAGTCGTATGGTTGGCGCCGCCAAGGGCAGCGAACATGGGCCGGTAATGGACCGGTTGCGGCGAGGGGATGGAAGCGTTGGCATCCCCCATGGGCGCGGCCACGATCATGCCGCCCTTGATGATCAGGGCGGGTTTGACCCCGAACATGGTCGGTTTCCACAGGACAAAGTCCGCCAGTTTGCCCACCTCCACCGAACCGACCTCATGGGCAATGCCGTGGGAGATGGCCGGGTTGATGGTGTATTTGGCGATATAGCGTTTTGCCCGCAGGTTGTCATGGCGGGCCGGATCACCGGCCAGGCTGCCGCGCTGACTTTTCATCTTGTGGGCGGTCTGCCAGGTACGGATAATCACCTCCCCCACCCGGCCCATGGCCTGGGAGTCGGAGGCAATCATGGAAAAGGCGCCAAGGTCATGCAGGATGTCTTCAGCGGCAATGGTTTCTCGGCGGATGCGTGACTCGGCAAAGGCGACATCTTCGGCAATTTTCGGGTCCAGATGGTGGCAGACCATGAGCATGTCCAGGTGCTCATCCACGGTGTTCACCGTGTAGGGACGGGTCGGATTGGTGGAGGAGGGAAGCACATTATCCCGGCCGCAGGCCCGGATAATGTCAGGGGCATGACCACCGCCTGCGCCCTCGGTATGATAGGTATGGATGGTGCGATCTTTGAAGGCGGCCATGGTCTGCTCGACAAAACCCGATTCATTGAGGGTGTCGGTGTGAATGGCCACCTGTACATCCATTTCGTCGGCAACGCTCAGGCAGTTGTCGATGGCGGCCGGGGTTGTGCCCCAGTCCTCGTGCAGCTTCAGGCCCATGGCCCCGGCCCGGACCTGTTCCGCCAGTGGCTCGGGCAGGCTGCCGTTGCCCTTGCCGAGAAACCCGAGATTCATGGGCAGGCCGTCGGCGGCCTGGAGCATGCGATGGATATTCCAGGGGCCGGGAGTGCAGGTGGTGGCATTGGTGCCTGTTGCCGGGCCGGTGCCGCCGCCCAGCATGGTGGTGATGCCGCTCATCAGCGCCTCTTCCACCTGCTGGGGGCAGATAAAATGGATATGGGCGTCAATGCCGCCGGCGGTCAGGATCGACCCTTCCCCGGCAATGGCCTCGGTGCCCGGACCGATGACAATATCCACCCCGGGCTGGATGTCGGGGTTGCCCGCCTTGCCGATTCCGGCGATTCTTCCGTCCTTGATACCGATGTCGGCCTTGATGATGCCCCAGTGATCAAGGATGAGGGCGTTGGTGATCACCGTGTCCACGCATTCACGGGCGGGCCGCTGGCTCTGGCCCATGCCGTCGCGGATGACCTTGCCGCCGCCGAATTTTACCTCGTCCCCGTACCGGGTGCGGTCCTCTTCCACCTCTATCCACAGCTCGGTATCGGCCAGCCGCACCCGGTCACCCGTGGTCGGGCCGAACATCTCGGCGTAGGCTTGTCTGCTTATTGTCGTCATGATTTTTCCTCCGTAAGTCGTCACGAACATCCATGCCGACGTACCATTTTCACTAAGAGAAGACTCAGGGTTACATGGTTTGAAATCAGTCGCCTTTCTCAAGAGCTCCCATGATGGCGCCGCTAAATCCATAGACTTTTTTCTCCCCGGCATAGGCCACCAGCTCGACTTCGCGGCTCTGGCCCGGCTCAAAGCGCACAGCCGTGCCGGCGGCGATGTTGAGGCGAAAGCCCCGGGTCCTTTCCCGCGCAAAGATAAGGGCCGGGTTGGTTTCAAAAAAATGGTAATGGGAGCCGACCTGGATGGGCCGGTCGCCGCTGTTGGCCACCTCGATGACCAGGGTTTCCCGGCCCTGGTTGATCTCGATGGTTCCCTCTGCGGTCTGTATCTCTCCTGGTATCATCTCCTGCCTCCTACATAATGGGATTATGGACCGTCACCAGTTTCGTGCCGTCCGGGAAGGTGGCCTCCACCTGGACCTCATCCACCATGTCCGCGACCCCGTCCATGACATCATCCACAGTCAGCAGGGTACGGCCATACTCCATGAGCTCGGCCACGGATCTGCCCTCCCGCGCTCCTTCGAGAATGGCGGCGCTGATATAGGCAACCGCTTCCGGATAGTTGAGTTTCAGGCCCCGATCCTTGCGCCGCTCGGCCAGCAGCCCGGCGGTAAAGAGCAGCAGTTTGTCTTTTTCCCTTGGGGTCAGTTCCATGGTTCCTCCCTTGTGTCCTTCTTTTTATTGGCATCCATTCTACGTGGCCCATATTCTTGGCAGGCAGGCCGTCTTCCCGGCAATATGGGGCCGCAGTAGCTGCCAGATATCGATAAACAACGCCCGGGCCGCAAAGGTTGAAAATCCGAGATAGCGCCCCACCAGCAGGCCATCCATCAGGGTGACACCGAACAGGGCCTTTTCTTCCCGGCAACCAATGGAGCGCAGCAATGCACCCGCTTCTTTATTGTCTGTGGTGGCGACAAAAGTGGCGCTGACGGGAAATCCCCGCAGACCGGCGGCCCCTGTCAGGTCCTCTTCATTTTGCACCCGTAATCGGTCATAAAAAACCGGTCGCGTTCCCCGGTTCAGGGCAAGGGTGGTGTCGGCCCGGCCCGTGTTGAACAGTTCCTTATTGGTCGGCAAGCCCAGGCAGAGAATCTCCCAGCCGATGAAATGGGCGGTCGGGGCCAGCTCTATCCGGGTCCCTATGCAGGCCCTGGCCCCTGGAAAGAGGATGTTTTCCTGGGGAAACCATTCCAGCGCTCCCTGATCGGCCACCGTGAGACGCTGGTCCTGCACTGCTGTTTTGCCGCCGGAGCGGTAAAACTTGGTTGCCCCCGGGGTGGTGATGAGCGCCGACGCCCCCCTGCCGACCCTGACGTCAATTTCCAGCCGGTCACCGCCCACTACCCCGCCCGGAGGATGCAGGATGCAGGTGTGACAGACATCGTCTTCTGGATAGAGCGACTTCTGCACCATCAGGGGGCCGCTGTGGCTGTTACCGGTCAGGATGGTGCGCCCTTTTTTTTGGGTATATTCCAGCCCAAGGCGTCCTGTCCAGCCCGTGCCGTGCTCAGTTTTCATGCCAGGCCATCATCAAACGGTGAGATACTGTTTGATCAGTCGGTCATCAAGCTCGGTGATCTCCCCCTGGGCAACGGATCGGCCGCGATCAAGAATCACAAACGAATCAGCGACCGCCCGGGCAAAGGGCAGCTTCTGTTCCACCAGTAGAATGGTCATGTTGAGCCCGTTTTTCAACTTATTGATTATCTCTCCGATTTCATGGACAATGTTTGGCTGAATGCCCTCGGTCGGTTCATCGAGAATAAGCATGGTCGGGTCCAGGACCAGAGCCCTGCCGATGGCAAGCTGCTGCTGCTGGCCCCCGGAAAGATCGCCGCCCCGGCGGGCCAGCATTTCGTGTAAAACCGGAAAGAGATCAAAAACAATATCGGGTATTTGCTTTTTCTTCACCCGCCCGGTGGCAAGTCCGATTTCCAGGTTTTCCCGCACCGTGAGCAGGGAAAAGATCTGGCGTCCCTGGGGTACATAGCCAACACCCAGCCCGGCCCGCCGTTCCGCAGGCATGCGGCTGATATCCGTGTCGTCAAGCAGGATCCGGCCCGAGGCCGTGGGCAACAGCCCCATGACGCAGGAGAGCAGGGTGGTTTTGCCCACCCCGTTGCGGCCCATCAGGCAGGTGCATTTGCCCCTGGCAGCCTGCAGGTCGATGTCCCAGAGGGTATGGCTTTCTCCGTAAAACTGATTGAGCTGCTCAAGCCTTAACATCATTTACTCCCCGAGGTAAACTTCAATAACCTGCTGATTGTTCTGTACTTCGTCCATGGTGCCCTCGGCCAGCACGCTGCCCTGGTGCAGCACCGTGACCTTGTTTGCTATCGAGCGGACAAAATCCATGTCGTGTTCCACCACGACCACGCTATGGGCGCCGGCAAGGGATGTCAGCAGTTCCGCTGTCCGGTCCATTTCCTGATGGGTCATACCGGCGGCCGGTTCATCCACCAGCAGCAGCCTGGGATTCTGCATAAGGAGCATGCCGATTTCCAGCCACTGTTTCTGACCGTGGGAAAGGGAACCGGCAAGGTTTCCGGCCTGCCGCTCAAGGCCGATGGTCTGCAGCACTTCGTCCATGCGATCGCGTTGCTCGTCACTCAGGCTCGCCGTCAGGGTCGGCCAGACCCGTTTGTCGCCGGTCATGGCCAGTTCCAGGTTATCAATAACCCGGTGATGCTCAAAGACCGTTGGTTTCTGGAATTTACGGCCGATACCGGCGGCGGCGATCTCGGGCTCGTCCATGGCAAGCAGGTTGATTTCCTGGCCGAACCAGGCCGAGCCACTGTCAGGCTTTGTCTTGCCGGTGATGATATCCATCATGGTCGTCTTGCCCGCCCCGTTGGGTCCGATGATGCAGCGCAGTTCACCATCGTCTATATAGAGATTGAGATCATTGATTGCCTTGAAACCGTCAAAACTGACGGTTAAGTTTTCAAGATATAAAATGACCCCGTGGGTCAGGTCCAGGTCCGGCGGCACCACAGGTATGAGAAAATCAAAGACCTGGTCCCGGCGCATGAAACCACGCATGGACTCAAGAACACTCATCGGTTCGCCTCCTTTTTCCGCAACAGGCCCGTTATTCCCCGTGGCAGCAGCAGGGTGACCAGGACAAACAGGGCGCCAAGGGCAAAGAGCCAGGCATCGGGCATGGCGACGGTCAGGTAGCTTTTTGCGTAATTGACCAGTAATGCCCCGACCACTGCGCCATACAGGGTGGCCCGACCGCCGACCGCCACCCAGACCACCATTTCAATGGAGGCCAGGGGGGAAAATTCATTGGGGTTGATAATGCCGACCTGGGGCACGTAAAGCGCCCCGGCAATACCGGCCAGGATGGCGGCAAAAGTGAAAATCCACAGTTTGATATTTTCCACCCGGTAGCCGATAAAACGGACCCGGTCTTCCTGATCACGGATGGCGGTGCTGAGTTTGCCCAGTCGGGACCTGGTGATATAAAGGCAACTGAGATAGCCGGCGGCAAGGGCCAGGCCCGAGGCAATGAACAGCCCTGCCCGGGTGGCATCGGTTTGCAGGGAAAATCCTAAAATATCCTTGAAATCGGTCAGGCCGTTATTGCCGCCAAATCCCATTTCATTTCTGTAAAAGGCAAGCATCAGGGCATAGGTCAGGGCCTGGGTCATGATCGAAAGATAGACCCCGGTCACCCGCGAGCGAAAGGCGAACCAGCCAAAGACAGCGGCCAGCAGCCCCGGGACAAGGACAACCATGAGCATGGCAAACCAGAACCACTGGAACCCATGCCAGAACCAGGGCAGATGCTGCCAGTTGAGAAAAACCATGAAGTCGGGCAGCAGCGGATTTCCATACACGCCGCGGCTGCCGATCTGCCGCATCAGGTACATGCCCATGGCATAGCCGCCCAAAGCGAAAAAAGCACCCTGGCCAAGGCTGAGAATGCCGAGATATCCCCAGATAAGATCAACGCTGATGGCCAGTAATCCATAGCAGAGATACTTGCCCAAAAGGGTCATGGTAAAGGTGGAGACATGCAGGCCACTTGTTTCCGGCACCAGCAGGTTGCAGATCGGCACAATAATGGTAACCAGGGCAAGCAGGCCAAGGGTGATCATGCCGCCTATGTCTGTTTTGAGATAACGCAGGATTTTCATGATGCCGCCCCTGCCCGGCCCTTCTGCGGGAACAATCCCTGGGGGCGTTTCTGGATAAAGAGGATGATAAAGACGAGGATAAGAATTTTGGCCAGCACCGCGCCGGTCCATGGTTCAATGAACTTGTTGGCCACTCCCAGGGTAAGCCCGCCCACAAGAGTGCCCCACAGGTTGCCGACACCGCCAAACACCACCACCATGAACGAGTCTATGATGTAGGACTGGCCCAGATTCGGCCCGACGTTGGTGAGCTGGGACAGGGCGACCCCGGCGATACCGGCGATTCCCGAACCAAGGCCGAAGGTCAGGGCGTCGACCCTTGCGGCCCTGATGCCCATGGCCCGGGCCATGGAACGGTTCTGGGCCACCGCCCGCACCTGCAGGCCGATGGCACTTTTTTTAAGGATCATGTACAGGGCCGCAAAGACCAGCAGGGCAAAGACAAGGATGGTCAGGCGGTTGACGGTCAGGGAGAGCACCGGGTTGAGCTGCAGAGAGCCGCTCATCCAGGCCGGGCTGGAAACGGAACGGTTGAGCGGCGAAAAGATGGTCCGCACCGACTGCTGCAGGATCAGGCTGATGCCGAATGTTGCCAGCAGGGTTTCCAGGGGGCGGCCGTATAAAAAGCGGATAACGGTCCGTTCGATGAGTATTCCGGCCAGGCCGGAGACGATAAAGGCCGCCGGAATGGCCAGCACCAGGGCCAGGCCGATGGATGCGGGCATGAACTGCTGGATGACGTAGGTGGTGTAGGCGCCCAGCATGATCAACTCGCCGTGGGCCATGTTGATGACGCCGATGACCCCGAAGGTGATGGCAAGGCCGATGGCCGCCAGCACCAGGACCGAGCCCAGGCTGAGACCGAAAAAGATCTTCTCGATCGTATTGTACAGGGCTATTTTTGCATTAATCGACGCCAGGACCGCCTCACCCTTTTGGCGGACTTTTTTGTCTTTTTCTCTATCCAGCAGGCGGGCCAGTTCATTTTTGACCGTTGGGCGCAGGTTGCCCTCCAAGTCGGTTAAGGCCTGCAGCCGCGTGTTGCTGTCCGGGTCCTTGAGCATGACAATGGCCCGGGCCGTGAGCAACTCCTTGCGCACCTTGCCGTTGGTCTCTGTCTTGATCAGTTGTTCAAGTACTTTTATTGATTCGGGGTTTAGACTGGTCATCAGTTTGTTGACTGCGGCCAGGCGCTTGCCCGGGTCCGGGCTGCGCAGGCCAAGCAGCGCCAGCTCTCCCCGTAGTTTTCCGCGCAGTCTGTTGTTGATGGTAATCTTTTTCAGGGTCCGTTTTTTGACGGTGCCAAGGTCTTTGCCGCTTAAGACAGCGGTGATGGATACCCGTGACCCTGTTCCGGTCACATAGACCGGGGTGCCGTCTTTTTTCACCCGGTACAGTTTGCCGCCAAGCAGGGCGCGAAGCAGTTGCTCCGCCCTGGGATCGTTGCCGGCGGCAATCTTGTCCATGGCCGTTTCCTTTTGGCGGAAATTACCGTGCACAAGCAGGGCCACATCCTGTTCAAATTGTGTCGTACCGTCGGCTGCCTGACTGGACACCACGCCCAGGACCGGAAGTAACAGGATTGTCAGGAAACAGAGCAGGCGGCAGCGCCAGCGGCTGGAAAGCAGAACCATAAATTTTCTCGTCATGGGGAATGAATCAAGCCTCGGGCATAAAAATCCGGAAACCGGAACAGGCCGGTTCCCGGATTGCTAAGGAGGATGTATGGTTGTTTATTTACTGCCGGAACATTTTCCGGTTTTGACGTTGAAATTGCCGCAGGAGAGCGGTTCTCTCCAGTCGGAGATAAGATCCTTTGAGCCGGGCAGGTAATCGGACCAGGCGTCACCGGCAACCATACCCGGTGTCTGCCAGACGACCTCAAACTGACCATCGTCCTGGATCTCGCCGATGAGCACAGGCTTGGTGATGTGATGGTTGGGCATCATGGCGGAATAGCCGCCGGAAAGGTTGGGCACGGTCACGCCGATAATGGCCTTTTGCACGGCGGTCGGGTCTGTTGTGCCTGCCTTTTCCACTGCTTTGACCCACATGTTGAAACCGATGTAATGGGCCTCCATGGGGTCGTTGGTGACCCGCTTGTCATCTTTGATGAATTTGTGCCAGGAGTCGATAAAGGCCTCGTTGACTTCAGAATCCACGCTCATGAAGTAGTTCCAGGCGGCAAGGTGTCCGACCAGGGGCTTGGTGTCAATACCGGAGAGCTCTTCTTCGCCAACGGAAAAGGCAATGACCGGAATGGTGTCGGCGGTGATGCCCTGGTTTCCCAGTTCCTTGTAAAAGGGGACGTTGGCATCACCGTTAATGGTGGAAACCACGGCCGTCTTTTTGCCGGCGCTGCCGAATTTCTTGATCTTGGCGACAATGGACTGCCAGTCGGAATAACCAAAGGGGGTATAGTTGATCATGATGTCCTTGTCCGCCACCCCTTTTGATTTCAGATAGGCGGCCAGGATCTTGTTGGTGGTCCGGGGATAGACATAGTCGGTGCCGGCCAGTACCCAGCGCTTGACCCCGAGCTCCTTCATCAGGTAATCCACCGCCGGGATGGCCTGCTGGTTCGGCGCCGCGCCGGTGTAGAAGACATTTTTCGAGGACTCTTCGCCCTCGTACTGCACGGGATAGAAGAGCAGGCTGTTGAGTTCCTCAAAGACCGGCAGCACCGACTTTCGAGAGACCGATGTCCAGCAGCCGAAGACCGCCGCCACCTTGTCCTTGGTGATCAGCTCCCTGGCTTTTTCCGCAAACAGCGGCCAGTCGGATGCCGGGTCAACAACCACGGCCTCCAGTTTTTTACCGAGCAGACCGCCTTTTTTGTTCTGCTCGTCAATGAGCATCAGCATGGTGTCTTTTAAGGTGGTTTCACTGATGGCCATGGTTCCGGACAGGGAATGCAGAATCCCGACCTTGATGGTGTCCGCTGCCTGGGCAGCGCCTGCGAACAGGGTTCCGACCCCCAGCACAACGGCCAGGGCGTATGCGAATACTTTTGTTTTCATCTTCTCTCCTTGTCGATCCCCAAAGGGGTATTTGTAATAAAGAGGTCGTATCATCGGAATCGACAAATTGCACACCCCGTGCCGGAAAATCGAAATAGGGTGGTGAAGAATATATAATATATTGTATTTATAGGATTATTTTTTCTTTCGTATGGAGGTGAGGACAGGTAGAGGAGGGA
>WFZC01000129.1 GCA_015489765.1 Desulfobulbaceae bacterium | reverse complement strand
TGTCATTGGTCAGCCGTGTCACCAGCCTGCCGGTCGGCTGCCGCTGAAAAAACCGTACCTTCAGACCCAGAATATGGTGAAAGAGACGATTGCGCAGCCGGTGCATGATCATCTGCCCTATCCACTCCAGGAGCACCACCTGGAAAAATCCCGCTCCAAAGACCAGCCCAATCAGCAATCCATATTGCATGGCCACCCGGCCAAGACCGTTGATCCGGGCCGCCGGAGAAAGAGAACCGGCGCGCATGAATTCGTCGATGCCGACCTGCATAAGCCTGGGCATGCCGAGGGTGGCGACTGTTAAAATCAGGGAGAGGAGAACAGCGCCGATAAAACCAGGCACAAATGACCGGCACAGGGTGAGAATTCTCTTCCACAGGCGCAGATCAAGCAGGCTGCCGACCTTGCCGTCTTCCGTATAGCCGTAGTTATGCATGATCATCCTGCTGCTTGTCGACCATGGTTGTATAGAGACCACCGGCCGCATACAGGGCAGCATGGTCCCCGGCGGCAATAATTTTTCCCTGGTCGAGCAAAATAATCTTCCGGGTGCGTGAAAGGAGATTTACCCGGTGCGAGACCAGAAGCACAAGACGGTCTCGGTACAGTCGTCGTATATTGCTAAACACCTCCTGTTCCGTGGATACGTCAAGGGCGGACAACCCGTTATCAATGATCAGGATGCGCCTGTTGCTGAGCAGGGCGCGGGCTAGGGCGATACGTTGCCGCTGGCCGCCGGAAAGTTTAACGCCCTGCTCACCGACCTTTGCCTCATACCCCTTGTCAAGTCCGGTAATATAGGCATGGATGGAGGCCGCCTTTGCCGCCTCTTCCACCTGCTGCCTGGTGGCCCCCGATAGCCCGAAACTGATATTGTTATAGATGGTATCGGAAAACAGGGCCGTTTGTTCACCGACATAGGCAAACTCTTTCCTGATCGCTGCAACAGAGTATTGGTTTATGTCATCGTCCCCGAGAAAGAGCATGCCCCGATCAACCGGATACAGGCGGACAATCAGGCGGCACAGGGTTGACTTGCCGGAACCGGACCGACCGGCAATGCCGTAAATCCCTGAGGACCAGGCCGCGTTAATGTTGCGCAGGGCTGGCCGATCCGTGCCCGGATAGGTGAAAGAGAGGTCAGCGCATCGGATCCACGGGGCCTGCGGGGTCCAACGGACACGGGTCATACTGCCGTCTTTGATGGAGGGTTGCTCGCGCAAAAGCGTTGCTATTCTGCGCAGGGAGGTCAGGCCCCGCTGGCCCAGGTTGGCCACCCAGCCAACAGCCATCATGGGCCAGATGAGCATGGCGAGATAGGTGGTAAAGGCGACAAAGGAACCAAGAGACATCCCTGAATTGATGACCATCCTGCCGCCGAAATAGAGGACCAGCAGCATACCGGTATTACCGGCAAGGGTTGCCATGGGATGGAGCAACCCCTGGAGGACGGCAACACGCAGGTTGTTGCGCACATAGATTTCGCCGAGTTCGGAAAATTTTTTCTCCTGTGCTCCTTCAAGACAATATCCCTTGACAAGTGATATCGAGACAAGAGCGTTGCGGGCAAATTCGGTCAATCGACCGAATTGCTGCTGGACCATGGAAAAACGCAGGTGCATCTTTTTGGACAGGACCCAGGTCGACAGGGCCAGCAGAGGCATTGGCAACAGGGCCAGCAGAGTCAGCCTGACGTCAATGGCGAGCATGAAACCAATGGCGGCCGTGGACATGACCAGAGCATCGGCGGCAGCCACCATGCCCATGCCGCAGGCCATCTGCACCGCTGCAAGATCATTGCCGGCATGGGCCATCAGGGAGCCTGGCGACCAGCGATGATAAAAGGAACGGTCCATACGGACCAGGTGGGCAAAGAGCTGCACCCGCAGCCGCTTTTCAAGGATTCGGGAAAAACCAATTATCAGGATTCGCCAGATAAATCTGAGCAGGGCGACCCCGGCGGCTATGGCGAGGATAAGCGCGGCCAGCAGGAGAAGTGAATGCGCATCCGCCCTCTGGTCGGCAAGGGAATCAATTCCTTTTTTAAGAATTTTGGGGACAATGAGCTGGAGGAAATCAACCCCGAGCAGGGCGCAGAAGCCAACCAGGAGCCGCAGGCGAAATCGCTTGAAGATCGGAATGAGCAAGGCAAGCGCCTGACGGCTTGTTGCTGATTTTTCCTGAACGCCCTTCACCTCCGAGTGCGCAGTAATTCGTTATAGGCCGCGGTCAGCTCAATAAAGAGATCATGATCTCCCCCCTTGTCCGGGTGAAGCTTGTGCGCCTTTTTCCGATACAGGGCGGTCAGCTGTTTTTTATCCATGCCTGCAAGTTCGGTCCGGCTGATACCAAAGACGGAAGCGGCACCATTGATGGACATTTTTTTTGAACTCCTCAGCCTGCGGCCATTGCGGCGGGCCTGGTCAAACAGGCGGGCAAAGTCGTTCCAGGATTTGGAACCGGGAAAATCATAGTCAAAAAACATGACCAGGTAACGGACAAGATAGGGCGATAATCTTTCCTGCCGGTCCAGTCCCTGCCAGAAGGCGCTGTCCCGGTCCAGGCGGCAGACCTCGCGGAGAAAAAAATCATCGAGTTGTTCCTGATCAAGGATGTGCGGCATGGTGCGGGCATAATCGGCTGCAAAAAATCGCTGCAGGTCAAATATGGTGAAGATGTAGCGCTTATACTCGGCCGGTGACAGGTCCTGCTCGTAGGCGATCATGAGTTGTTCCAGTTCATCGCGTGATTTATTCAGCAACTGTTTATACAGGGTCACCGAATTATCAAGCCGGCGTTGATCCATCTGGCCAAAGCGCAGGTAATGGATACGGCGCCGGTCAAGAATATGGGTCTGTTCAAGAATTTTCCCCTTGGCGGCCGCAGACATGGGTCGCCAGTTTCTGTAACGGCCGCGGTCACAGAACGGGGTTATCTTAAGCCGAATATAGGGGTCAAGAAAGGGGAGAAAAAACCGTTCAATTTCTTCATAGGAGGCGGTTACGCCAAGATTTTCCAGCCTGTCAAGAAGGCCTTCATCAATGGAGAATGAACTGCCGCCGCCATAGGTGATGTACTGTTCCGGACTGGGACCAAGGGCTATGAGATCACGGTTGGTCAGACAGACACCATTGTCATAGGACTCACAGAGGACGTAGTGCAGTTGGTTGTCAATGACCCTGCGGGCAAGATACATGGCGGTTCAATTGGAATATGGGCTGACTCCATTTGGCGGGACAACTATCCTGTAGCTGCCCGCGCATAGTCATTAAGAAGTTTTTTGACGGTGTCAATGGAAAACGGTTTTTCAACGGCAGCCGCACAGGAAAAACCGTGCGGGTCCCGCAGGACCGCATGACCGGCATCCTCGGCCATGGCAACCAGCATGGTTGAAGGACTGCGCTCGGCAATGGCCTTGGCCGTCTCTGCGCCATTGTCCTCTTCATCGGCCTGTATATCAAGAAGTACCAGGTCATAGGCGCTGCCTGCGGTCAGCTGTTCATCAAATTCACGTATTGCCTCCTCCCCCGAGGCAACGGTTGTCACCTCACAGTTACATTCGGCAAACATTCCGCAAAAGACCCTGCGCATGATCTCATCATCATCCATGATCAGGACCCGCAACCGTTCATTGCCCATTTCACTGCCAGGGCACTGCTGGCCGCTGCGACCGACCGGCAGGTAAATGGTTGCCGTACAACCAGCATCGGGCTTTGCATCGATCATCAGCAGTCCGCCATGTTTTTTGACAATAGCATGGGCGATGGTCAGGCCCAGCCCCATGCCCTTCTGGGTCCCTTTCTGCTTAGTGGAAAAATAGGCATCAAATATGCGCTCAGAAAGGGACTCATCCATGCCGCAGCCGTTATCGGTAATACGTATCCGGATGAATTTTCCATCGGCAACAGGCTGGCCTGTTTTTTCAGCCTCTTCACGACCATCGACCTCCGCGAGGTCAACCTGGAGCAGTCCCTTTCCCCGCATGGCCTCAATGGCATTGAGAATAATATTTTGAAAAACCTGGACCATCAGGTCAACATCAAGGTCCACGCAACCGACCTTGCCGTCGGTGGTCAACTGTACCTCGATATCAGTATCCGCAAGTTCATTATCAAGAAGTTCGGCGAGTAACTCATCAACCCGGACCAGAGATTTCGAGGGCAGGTAATTATCAGAAAAGGTGGAAAAGCGGCGGATGAGTCCGGTTGCAAGCTGCAGGGCCTTGCCGGTTTCGGCAAGAAGCTGGTTGACCTTTTCATCAAGTGAAATGATCCTGGCCATTTCAACATTGCCATTGATAATCGTCAACAGGTTGTTGAAATCATGGGCAATACCACTTGCCATCGTTGCCATGGCATCAAGCTTGCTGATACGCTGAAGTTCTTTTTCCAGTCGTGCCTTGTGGGCGTCCATCCGTTTGCGCTCGGTGACATCATTCATGATGCCGATAACTGACAGCTGTTCTTCCTCGTAAATGGGCACAAGGGTAAAGGTCACCTGTCGCTGGCCAAGAAAAACCGGATCGAAATAGTCAAATACCAGGGGATCGTTTTTCCGTGTCGAGGAAAGGTTATCCAGCCAAGTGCAGAAGCTCAGGCAATGATCCCCCGGCAGAAGGTCGGCAAGGCGGTTCCCGAGAATTTTGGCCTCGGAAGAATCAAACAGTTGGCAACAAACCGGATTTGCGCGTACAATTCTGCCAAAAGCGTCAAGCTCAAAAGCGCCTTCGGTCATCTGCTCAAAGATGACCTCATTATGCCGTTTGTTGACCAGCAGCTCACTGGTAACCTCACGCGGATAGAGTCCCTGCAAACCCTCGATGTGGGTGGACCCCCTTAAACCGGCTTCAAACCTCTCCAGGGCGGCCAGGACATGCTTTTTCATTGTTGCACCCGGCCCCTTGGCAATACAGATATCAGCCCCCAGTTCCAGGACGTTCATGTCGTCTTCCAGGGCAATACCGGAAAGGACAACCAAAAAGATGTGCTCATATCCTGGCGTGTTACGGACGATATGACAGAGTTTTGCCCCGTCTATCTTGGGCATGACCAGGTCGGTAAAGATAATATCCGGGGGAAATTCCATTATCATATCAAGGGCTTCCAGGCCATCTTCTGCGGTCTGCACCGAACAGCCAGCCTCCTCAAGGGCCGTGGATACAATCTTGAGAATTACCGGACTGTTATCAACAACCAGAACCTTATGCTCAGTCATTTTCAAGTAACCCCCTCACGGCTGTGACAAATTCCTTGACATCAAATGGTTTACTGAACACCAGATCGGCCCCGAGTTCGCGGGCGGCAGGCAGATAGGCTTCAGGGCCGATCCGGCCGCCGCCGGAGATAGCGACTATTTTGACCTCGGGAAATTCTTTTTTCAGCAGACTGATTGTTTCCAGTCCTTCCTGTTCCGGCATGATCAGATCGGTGATCACCAGATCGGCCGGTTGACGGCGCTGGATCTGCATTCCCTTGCGCCCGTTTTCTGCATCGTCAACAACAAAACCACTCCATTCCATAACCTGACGCAGGAGAACACGCATCTGTTCATCATCATCAATGACCAGTATTCGCATTAAATGCCTCCTGAAAAAAGGGCCTCAAGCCGGGAAGAAAAAACCATTTAACAATACAACCAGATTTCTGTGTTATTTTACCACCGGTATCCGTGTTTTACCAACCTGAATTCCAAAACCGGGTATGAATAGTTGTCAAATCAACAGCTGCCCCCTCTATCGTGGGCCTGATGCTGAAAAACATGGTCACGGAAAAAATCGATCAGACGGCGGCGACGGTCTGCAATGCGAATCTGTTCGGGAATGAGGTCTCCGGGTTCGCTTCTCATGATCGACATCTTGTACTCAATGTTGGGCGCAAAGCGGTTGTCCAGATACCAGGCGTAACAGAGCCCGAAGAGCAGGCCGGGTGGCGTGAATCCCTCATCGCCATTTATGACCCTGGTATAGAGCCCTTTTTGCTCTGTTGATGGTTGCATGCGCGCCAGCCTAAGATAAGTGTCAAGGATAGGGAATTCAAAAAAAGAATCCATCCGTTCCGTTTCCCGCACATGGAGACTGAATGTATGACCAATGACTTCACCACCGCTTTTGATGGGCTTAAGCTGTTTGTCCCTGGCATAATTACCAAGCAGGGATTGCCCAAGGGCAACGAGAAAGGCCATTTCAAAACGTTTCAGTTCCCTGGTCTGGTCCTGTCGTATTTTTATTCGCATATCCTGGGGATCGTAAAAGGAAAACACGTTGTCCCACTGCTGGCAACGTTTCCAGCATGCCGGGTCTACCAGACAGATACCCCGTATGTACTGCAGATGATCAATGAGGATGTCCTGATGGTTCCAGAGTGTTTCAATTACCCTGGAAATGAGCCAGTTTCTCTCTTTGCCTTCCAGACGCTGGTCAAAGCGCGAGGATTTGGAGATCTGTTCGACACTCAAATAACGGCAGTGACTGACAATGGCATCGTAGCGGAGACAGGGAAGGTCCTGGCTGGTACGGACACCCACGGTCAGCCTGGAGATTTCCGGCAGGTTGCCCGCCTCATCATTTCCCTTCAGGAGTCCACATGACCATAACCCGTGCAAGACCTGAATGGAACGGGCCAGGGCGGCTGGATCGTGCTGGATGACCCGTCTCCGCTGTAACTGATCCCTGGAATAAACAGGCACGGCAATGGTGCCAAAACCAAGGGCCCTGACCCTTTTCCGGTCCAGATAAATGGGCGCCTTGTCTTCAAGGGCGTAGCGTTGCAGCACCGATCCCGGAATATCGGCAAGATCCAGGGCCAGGACATGGGAAAAAAGATCATTGACCCCGCTGGGAATATTCCTGTGGTAGGCCCGGATCAGGTCGGAAACATGGAATTTCCGGTCCGGCGCATCTCTGGTAACATCGGTTTCCCCTTTCTGCACCCAGATATTGGCCACAAGCAGCTTCAAGGCGTCCCGGTTTTCCCGGATGGCCTCAGCAATTCCCGGGGACTGCATAATCGGTATAATCGAGGTAAACAGACTGCCGGGCGCAAAGATCAGTATGTCTGCCTGCCTGATAAGGCCGATGACCTCGGGCTGGACAAATGGTTGCCGGAAAAATTCAACAAGAACCCTGTCCACCGGATACTGACGACGGCAATAGCTTGACTTATGCTCCCCGGTGACCTGAACACCGTTGGTATAGCGCACAACAAGCCGGGCATTGGTTGTTGTGCAGGGCAAAACAGCATGGGGATGCATGCCCAGGGCCTGGCACATGTCGGCAAGACCACGGATGGTTGCCGTTCGCACCAGATGGTGGGAAGCGGCAAGCTGAACCGAGTCAGAGTGAGGATCAACCTGCCGGTAAATGGCGGCAGCGAGCAGAAGATTACCAAGACATTGGGGCCTGTCCAGGGTTACGGCAAGACGCTCATCGTCAAACAGAGAGGCGATCAGGGCCTGGAAGAAGTGCAGCAGTTGTGCCGGAATGGCATCGGGATCGGCGCCGGTATCCTGCAAAAGCTGTTTTGCATCCTCAGGAGGTGAAATAAAACGATAGTTGAACAGGGCATGGAGGGCTGTTGCCAGATTTTTTGCGGCAGTCCCATCCAATCCGAAACAGTCCTGCAACTGTGGCAACTGGATGGAGGAGAGAAGAACATGGCGAATATCGCCAAGGGCTATCAGAGGCAGATCCTTGAGCAGTTCGCCGGTTGAGCCGCCATCATCGGTGATACAGACAATGGAACGGCAGTCCGGAAAAATTTCCTTAAGACCGGAAAAAGGTGACTGCGGCCAGTCAAGGCGGCGCGAATCGCCGCCTATAATATTGGAAAGCCCGGTCCCACCGCCAAAGACCACAACTTTGGCGCCCGCTGTATTCACCTTCTGCAACCGCCGGATACAGGTGGTAAATGGAGTGGCCACAGCAGAAGGCATCCCCGACGGCACCCCGTCAAGAACAAGGGAAATAAGCCGTTCAGCGAGGTTGCCGTTGGGTAGAAAATCAAGCGGCGCAACACGCTGATGTCTCAATTCCTCTATACTCTGCTGCAGCCCCTGGACAGGTAACATAAATAATCCCGACGGCCACGTCTCATTACAGGCCGGTTGCGGCCATCTGTTTTGATACCGCCTCCACGGAAGCGGCAAGCGCTGTTTTTTCTTCCTCGGTCAACTGAAATTCAAGAATTTTTTCAACACCGTTTTTGCCAAGTACAACCGGCACGCCAAGAAAATATCCGGAGATGCCGAACTCCCCTTCCAGGTAAGCGGCACAGGGCATGACCCGATGGCTGTCCGTCAAAACAGCTTCGGCCATTTCGATGGCGGCAAGGCCCGGAGTATAAAAGGCGGACCCGGTTTTCAGATGATTGACGATTTCTATGCCGCCCATCTGGGTCCGTTTGACGATTTCGGCAATTTTCTCTTGTGACAGCAGATCGGTGACCGGCACGCCCGCCACATTGGCAAGCCGGACCAGAGGCAGCATATTATCGCCATGGATTCCCATGACAAGCGCATTGACATCCCGGGCGGCAACGCCCAGGGCATCGGCAAGAAAGGTGCGATACCTGGCGGAATCCAGGACACCGGCCATACCGATTATCCTCTCCTTGGGCAGCCCGCTGACCTTGAATGCGGTATGCACCATGGCGTCTATGGGATTGGTAACAACAATCATCACGCAATTTGGTGAATATTTGACCGCCTCCTCGGCACATGATTTGACGATGGCCACATTTTTGGCGAGCAGGTCATCCCTGGACATGCCCGGTTTTCGGGCAAGACCAGCGGTAATAATGACGACATCGGAATCCCTGGTGTCGGCATAATCATTGGATCCCCGCATGGTGCCGGGATAACCGTCAAGGGGGCCGGACTGCCAGAGATCAAGGGCCTTGCCCTGCGGGATCCCCTCCATGACATCAAGAAGTACCACATCACCAAGTTGACGAACAAGCGCCCAGTGGGCAGCCGTGGCGCCGACATTACCGGCGCCGATAATTGTTATTTTCTTTTCCATAACTCAGCTCCTTTCCTGTCGAAAGACAGAATTATTTTCGTTTTTTCCAATTACGGTATAACAGATTGATACCCGGCTGATAACCGATATTGTCCCCATACCCCTTTGATGAAAATCATACTCACCGGTCGCCTCCGGACCGTTGCCGCAGGTATTCTTCCACCCTTTCGGCATCGGCAGGGGTGTCGACCTCTATGGAATCATGTTCTGTTTCCACAACCCGAATCGTATAGCCGTATTCCAGGGCGCGCAGTTGCTCAAGTTTTTCAAAGCGTTCCCATTCGCCTTCCGGCAGGGCGACAAAGGTGAGGAGAAACCCCTTGCGGTAGGCGTAGAAACCGAGATGTTTGTAATAGGTCGGCTGCTGCGATTCCTCGGGATTACGCTGAAACGGAATCGGTGAACGTGAAAAATAGAGGGCATTGTGGTGGCAGTCAAAAACTGTTTTCACATGATTGGGATCACCGATCTCCTCGGGCCGAATGATCTTGTAGATAAGGGTTGACATGGGCAGGGCCGGGTCAGCCAGCAGCGGCCCGGCCACCTGGCGGACAACTCCAGGGGCAAACAGGGGCTGATCGCCCTGGATATTGACCACTACATCCTGCTCATCAATGGCGAGCAGTTCCGCTGCCTCGGCCAGACGGTCCGTGCCTGAGACATGGTCGCTTGCCGTCATGACGACCTCGCCGCCAAAACCCCGGACCACATCGGCGATACGATCATCATCGGTGGCAACGACAACCCGGGTAAGCATTTCCACCTGCCCCGCCCTTTCCACCACATGCTGGATCATGGGCTTGCCGTTAATCAGGGCCAGGGGTTTTCCCTCAAATCTGTTGGAGTGATAGCGCGCGGGAATAATCGCTACCACATGTGGTTCTTTTTCTTCCATATCTTTTGTATTGCAATGAACAGCCGTGAATCATCCCCGCCGGTAACTGGCAGGGTATTTTTTTGAATAATCTTTGGAAAGAGATTACATTACCGGCCATGATAAGGCAATGAACAAACGAAATTATGAACCGGGAAAAAAGACATCATCCCCACGGGGAATCCATCATCCTTGCAGGTATCTATGCTGAAAATCATGCCTGGAGCCAAAGAGATGAAATTCTGGCCCAACGCCTTGGCGTGCCTAGAATCATGGAGATGCCGGAGAAAGGCACAGCCCTCGTTGTTTCAGAAACGGGGTTGTCCCTGCTTTCGATAGATGAGCGGGGTATGGCCATGCGGGTAAGGGTGGATTTTACCACCGGAAAATGGCGGCAACGGATAGCCTCAGTGCGCGGGGAACGGCTGATCCGGGCCATGGGCAGAAAGGCTGGCCCGGCGACGACTATCATTGACGCCACCGGCGGCTTGGGCAGGGACAGTTTTTTACTGGCGGCGGCAGGGTTTCATGTCCGGGTCGTTGAACGTAACCCTGTTCTTGCGGCCCTGCTGGCAGATGGTTTGCTTCGGGCCGGGGAATCACGGGTAACCAGGAAGATCAGCGCCCGCATAACCTTGACCTGCGGCGATGCCTGCCATTACCTGCAACAGCAGAACCACAGGGCTGATATTGTCTACCTGGATCCCCTCTTTCCTGAGCAGAAAAAATCAGCCAGGGTCAAAAAAGAGCTGCAGGTGATCAGAAAAATCGCAGACAAAGATGATGATCCGGCCCCTCTCTTTGCCGTAGCCAGGACAGCGGCCGCCGCACGGGTGGTGGTCAAACGGCCGCAGCATGGGCCGTGGCTCGACAACCGGCCACCCTCCTACTCTGTTTCAGGAAAGACCGTCCGCTTTGATATTTATCTGGTGGAGTCGTAAACTTATCGATCTACCGGGTCGTGTCTCCTATAGCCTTGCCGCCTTTGCCAGGGCCCCGGTCATTTCCTGCAGCCGCTTTTCGCTCATGCGCACCGGAATCGGATAGACAAGGGTCCTGTTCATCAGCTCTGCCGATGCCGGCAGGGCCCCGGGATCATAAATGACCCGTCGCTTGCCGTGGGCCGCAAAGGGCCAGCCGTTATGGGCCAGGGTCTTTCCCTCCAGCAGGTGTTCCCAGGAAGGATAAAAATGCCAGCTGTTTTCGCCAAAGTTGATGGCGCCGGCGTTGTTTTCCCTGAGAACATTGTTGACGGCCGCGGCCCGCTCTTTGTCAGGCAGCATAAAGGCCAGAAAGGTTGCCGAATCACCCTGTTCGTCAACAAGATTACGAAATGTGACCCCGGGGATGGCACCAGCTGCCTCTTTCAACTGTTGTTTTGTCTTTTTCTGGGCACTTATCATACCATCGAGTTTGGCAAGCTGAGCCAGGCCGATGGCCCCCTGTAGCTCCATCATCCGATAATTAAAGCCGATAAAGCGGCGCCCTTCCCCGCCCCGGCCGCCGGGATTGACCACATGGTCATGGCCGTGGTCATGGTATTCGGACATGTTGCGCCATAACTCCTGATCGCTGGTGATACACATTCCACCCTCACCGGTGGTCATGGTTTTGACCGAGTCAAAGGAAAAGGTGCCGATGGCACCGAATGTGCCGAGATGCCTGCCCTCTATCCGCGCACCCGCCGCCTGGGCCGTGTCCTCGATAACAGGGATATTGTGACGGTCGGCAATGGCCATGATCTCCTTGATCTGTGCCTGGGCCCCGAGCATGTGCACGGGAATAATGGCCCTGGTTTTTTCGGTTATCTTTTTCTCAAGATCGGCCGGGTCCATGTTCAGGGTCTCGTTGACCTCGGTAAAGATTGGCACCGCTCCGATATCAAAAATCGCCTCCCAGGTGGCGACAAAGGTAAACCCCTGGGTAATGACTTCGTCCCCGGCTCCCACGCCAAGGGCCGCCAGGGCGACTTTCAGGGCCGCGGTCCCCGAAGTAACCGCCTGGGCCGAGACCGCGCCGGTATAATCGGCAAAGGCCTGTTCAAATTCCCGCACCTTGTACACATCGTTGCGCTCAGCACCAAACTCATAACGAAACAGGATACCTGTCTCAAAGACTTCCAGCACCTGCTGTTTTTCCTCGTCACCAAAAACTTCAAAGCCCGGCATGATAATTCACCTATATATCAAGTTCTTTTTTTACCCTGTTTCTGTTGTCCAGAAGCAGGATTTCCGGATGATACCCGTTCAGTTCACTGTCCTCCATCAGGCAGTAACAGGCAATAATGATGCAATCACCCACCTGTCCCCTGCGGGCGGCAGCGCCGTTAAGGCCAATCACTCCGCTGCCCGGTTCACCTTTAATGGCATAGGTTTCAAAGCGTTCGCCATTAGTGATATTGTACACCTTGACCTGTTCAAAGGGGACAATGCCGGCCGCCTGCATCAGGTGTTCGTCAATGGTCAGGCTGCCCTCGTAGTTGAGATCAGCCTCGGTTATGGTGGCCCGGTGGAGCTTGGCCCGTAAAACAATTCGCTGCATTTTTTATTTTTTTGTATATTTCAAAGGAATTTTTTCATGAAATTGCAATATTACCAGCTTCGGTCAGCCCCCTTTGGCGAGCCGGCCATTATCGATAAGACGCACGCGACCGCCTATGGTAACGGCCAGGACCAGCCTGGTATTGTCATCGGCCTGGCTGACCGGTTCAAGGGTGGTACGATCGACAAAGCTGATGTACTGAATACGGGCACCTGTAACCGGTTCGATGATCTGTCGGACTTCATCGGCAAGCCGCCCTGTGTCACGGACACCGTCTGCATAAAGTTCACGGGCCCGGGCAATACTGCGGGACAGGCAAAGGGCCTGGCTTCGTTCATCGGGTCCGAGATAGCTGTTTCTCGAGCTCATGGCCAACCCATCGGGTTCGCGGACAATGGGATGGGCAAGGATTTTAACATCCATGTTTAGATCGGCAACCATCCTTTTGATGACGGCCAACTGTTGAAAATCCTTTTCCCCAAAGACCGCAAAATCCGGACAAACGATATGAAAGAGCTTGCAGACCACGGTGGTCACGCCGTTGAAATGTCCGGGCCGGTCAGCGCCGCAGAGATGGCGGGACAGTTCGGCAACAGAGATTCTGGTTTGAAATCCCCTGGGATACATCTCCTCAGGTTTTGGTATAAAAAGGGCCGATACGCCCTGGTGGCGGGCCAGTGTTTCATCTCTGTCCAGATCAACAGGGTACTGCTCAAGGTCTTCGCCGGGCCCGAACTGGATGGGATTGACAAACAGGCTCACCACCACCTTTTCCGCCTTTGCGGCGGCCATGCGCATAAGGGCAAGGTGTCCCTCATGAAAAAAACCCATGGTGGGCACCAGGGCGACTGTATGCCCCTTTGATCGCTGCTCTCCGGCCCATGCCTTCATTGCGGCCGGACTGGTAATAATCCGCACAGTCTTCCTACTGCAGTTTTTTCATCATATATTCAACCAAAGCACGTTTCTGTCCCCCCTCACTGGCCGGGGATTTTTCGGTCAGGCTGAGATACTGCTGATAGGCTGTGACTGCCTCAACATTTTTATGCAGGGCCGCATACACCCGTCCCAGGGCATAGCGGGCGTCAGCTTCAAAACCACTGAAAGCGGTCAGCTCCTGATAGCGGCCAAGGGCGTCCTCATAGTTTTTCGTCTCTTCATACAGGCCGCCCAGCTTGAACAGCACCAGTGGTTTTATGGGATTTTTGGCATCAACCTCCTGGTTGACCTTCTGCAGCTGCAAAATGGCGTCGGCGGGCTTGCCGTCTTTAATGTATATTTGCGCAAGCTCGACCCTGGCCCAGTGTCCGGTCGGCGTTGAATGGAAATCCCGGGCAACATTTTTCAACAGATCAGGCCTCTGGGCCGGATCTGCCCGCATGGCCAGATCCAGGGCGGTGGTTGCCTTGTTTTCCCTGTAATTCTGATATGATCCGTAGAGAGAGACTGCGGTGACCACGATGGCAACAACCACGATTATTATCCACAGGGTGCGCTGATTTTTCCGCAAAAAGGCAACGAATGCCGGCGGCAGATTCAGTTCATCCAGCAGGCCCGAGGTCTCTGCCATGGCGGTTTCTTTAATATGGTTGGGATCAAATGCGCTCTGATTGGCCATAATATTTCCAGTTTCCTTG
>WFZC01000128.1 GCA_015489765.1 Desulfobulbaceae bacterium | reverse complement strand
GTAAAGGAAAGAGACGGATCGCCGGAGACCAGTTTGAGGATGGTGGATTTCCCGCAGCCGCTTGGCCCAAGCAGACAGGTACAACTGCCCTGGTCAACAACAAAGCTGAGGTCCTGAAAGAGAACCTGGCCGGCAAAATCCAGGCCCACATCTTCAAAAACAATGGCCGGGGCTGCCATGACCGATCAGAAAAACCTGTAAAAATGATGCACCGGGCCGTGCCCCCTGCCCAGCTCATAGTCGGCGCCGGCGGCAATGGCCCCGGTAATGTACTCCTTGGCCAGGCGCACCGCCTCTTCCACGCCCTTGCCCCTGGCCATATTGGCGGCAATGGCGGAAGAAAGGGTACAGCCGGTGCCGTGGGTGTTGGTGGTGTCGATGCGATCCGCTGGCAGAAACACCTTGCGCTTTTCGCGGCCAAGATAGAGCAGGTCATCACTGTCCCCATCCTCGAGATGGCCGCCCTTGATCAGGATATCAGGGCAGCCAAGCCCGGTCAGTTCGGAGGCCGCCAGGGCAACTGCATCCGGCGAGGTGATTGCATGTCCTGCCAGCACTTCCGCTTCAGGCAGGTTGGGCGTAATAATCGAGGCCAGGGGAATGAGATGGTCCTTTAATGCCTGGACGGCATCATCCTGGAGCAGCTTGTCGCCGCTGGTAGCCACCATGACCGGATCAAGGACGATTTTTTTCACCTGAAAGCGGTCCAGTTCAGCGGCCACGCATTTGATCAGTTCAGGGGAAAACAGCATGCCGATTTTGACCGCATCCGCACCGATATCGGAAAGGACCGCCTCGATCTGCGCCCGGACAAAGTCGACCGGCACCGGATGAATACCGGTCACGCCGACCGTATTCTGGGCGGTAAGGGCGGTAATTACGCTCATGCCATAGCAGCCGTTGGCGGAAAAGGTCTTCAGGTCGGCCTGGATGCCGGCCCCGCCGCCGCTGTCGGAACCGGCAATGGTCAGTACCCGGCAGTATTTTTTCGGTGCCTGCCTGTCAGTCATGGAGTCCCCTTTTTGTAAAAATAATGATAAACCGGCATGGCGGGACTACCTGTCCCGGCCACACCTATGGCATCACGGCGCACTTCTGTTGCGCTGAACATTATCCGGATGGTGCGCCGCTGCTGGAAAAACCAGCATGGCTGGACCAGATTGGCCAGTCACAACAAACATTGAAAATCAACAGGTTACGCTAATAAACAGTAACGTCTCAATAAGTGGTGATATAAGTCTGGATCCCCGCCCTACAGACTGCGGGGATGACGCTCTGAATTGCCTGTAACTGGGTCATTCCGGCAGGTTGTTGGCCGGAATCCATATAATTAGCAGCAACTTACCATCAGTTATTGAGAAGTTACAAAAAACCTGCGTAACCTTATTTTCGGATAAAATACTTAAAGGCAGGGGAAGGTGAAAGGATCCTGCAAAAACTCAAGAAAAAAGACAGGTAGTCTCTGCGTTCCCTACGTCGGCATTACCCGAATCAGGTTCAATGGGTATTTCTCAGGCGTAACGCCACCCCTGCAATACAATCAAATTGTAAGACACAAAAAACATAAATAATTTTGCAGGGACTGTCAACGCCCATCAACAGCCGGCCACAATTCCTGCGCAACCGGCATGGCCAGGGGCACAGTCAATGAGGAAAATGATCTGCTTCTGAAACTCCTGTTTGTCCGCAGAGCGGTGAAACAGGTATACGAGGAAGGTACTGAGGGGCGAAAGGGTTTTCGCCCCGGATAGATGAAGTTCTGTTTAACGGCGGTACCTGCCGTGCCCATGGGCCTGACCATGCCCCCGGGCCTTGCCGGTACCGGTCACTGTTCCCCGGCCGATTGCAATGCCTTTTCCCGACACGGTGCCGGTGCCCTTTTTGTAGTGGAGCTGATTGTTGTTGTCCCGGTAAATGACAATCCCTGTGCCGCTGGCAGTACCATTTGCCCGCGCAATGCCATGGCCACGGACACCGCCGCTGCCTCTGACACCGCCATTTCCATGGACGGTACCACCGTAACCACTACCCGCCAACAGGAATCCTGTGCCAATACAAACAACTGCGATCATCAGTATCTTACGCATAATTATCTCCTGAAATCGATCCTGACCGCACGGCATGCACGTGTTGTCCGGACTCACTGGGTGTTGCCAAACCGCGGCTGCCACGGTTCAGCCTGAAAAAAGAGCGCTCAACATTTTTCTGTTCTCGGATGAAAGTTTGTAAAACCGCTGCCGCTGGTTATTACCAAGGCAGTCAATAAACTGACCAATGATGTCCCGAATTTCTTTATGATATTTTTCCCGGGCCACAGCCATCTTATGGATGACCCGGTCCATCTGTTCCCTGTTTTGTTCCCGGTGCGGACTGGTCAGCAATCGCCACAACTCCAACCGGTCAGCCCGTGCCTGCCGCCAATAACGGTTCCTGACCCGGGCTGTCTGCTTTTTCAGCCGGAGAAAAATTTTCTGCTGCCCATCGCTGAGATGAAGAGTCTTGACAACCGCGGCAACACGTTTTCCCCGGTCATGCATGGCAGCGGCCCGGCGATGGGCAACAATGTAGGAGCCGACAAAAAAAACATTGGCGGCCAGCGAAAAGATAAGCAGGAGCAGCAGCATGTTACGGCGCATCATGGGATTTGCCCTCCAACAAAATCTGCTCCATCTGAACAATCAAAATCAAAAGAAAGCTCGGCCATAAGGGCCTGATGGATAAAAAGACGATCCGCGGCCATTTGTCTGCCAAGATAACCGGATGTCGTCACAAGTAAAATCAGGCCTGCAAGCGCCATAACCGTTCCCGGCCGCAGGGGATACAGCCATTGCAACACATCTTTAGGCGAAAAAGATCGGTCCGCGGCCGGGACAAGGTCATAAATCGGCCCCAATGGCCGGGTTATCTGCTCCTCTTTATCGGCAAGAGACCGGTGAATACAGACAACGGTCTCCATGCACTGTTCACACTGGAGAAGATGCACTTCAATACTCTGCCGCTGGCCATCATCTAATCTTCCATCAAGCCAGGAGGCAAGCAGATCGTGCCGGGGACATCCCCTGTTCTCTGTCCCGGTCAATCGGCACCTTCGCCAGAGCTCCGCTCCATTCGTAAAATCGTTCCCATCCTTTTGCCGGTCAAACTGCATATCAGACATTTCTCTTTTCCTTGTCCTGTTATACTATGATACGTCCGCCGGCGGCAGATCATCCCCTCAAAGATTTTTTTTCTCCTTCGCCAGCATATTGCGCAGCTTTACTATCGCCTTGTGCCGGGCGCTGCGAACACTCTGCTCCCTGATATTCAGCATTGCCGCAACGTCCCGAACATCAAGATCATGCTCGTACAACAGTTTCATGATGAGCAACTGTCGCGGCGGCAGGGATGTCAAGGGGATATCCACACCATAATCATGGTGTGAAACGACCTTTTCCTGTTCCGCACGATCAAGTTCCACCTGAACCGGTCTCTGCCGGCGCAGATAATCGATGGCGATATTTCTTGCAATGACTGCCAGCCAGGTTGACAGCCGGCAGTGCTGGGGATCGTAACGCTTCAAGGCGGCAAAATGGTTTCGGCAAAGACGGAGATAAAAATCCTGGAGCAGATCGCCGGTTTCTCCGCCGTCATGACCGGCCGCCAATAATGTTTTTCGTATTATACCAGCAACCAGGGGGGCGGACTGGTCGACAAATTTTTCCCATTGTCTGCGATCACCCCGCTGCAGGGCCGTAAGATCAACAGAAATTTCCATACGGCCTGGTCCTTTACCGTCCCGGTTTACCGGTAAGGATTAAACCGGCATGCGGCCCTATTTTAATCGCACGCACCCTCCGTTTATCAGGCAGAAAATATGTGCTGTCAAGATGGGCCATCCTCTCTTTGTCCCCAGGGTTGACCAACACCAGCCCTGAGGTATATTTTCTCAGCCAGAGATCTCCCTGCTGGTAGCAGGAAGCAAGGGGTTGGCCGATATTTGTTGCCCACAGTTGTGAATAAGGATGAAAGGATTTCTTCATATGCCCCGTATCAAGAGCCATAGAGCTGATAAAGGTCTTCTTCCCCTTTGCCAATAACACTGTAGCGAGATTGAACAGATCAGACGCACGTCTTTTTGCTGCCGGTATTTTTTCAAAAATATCCCGCCGGTATTTAAATACAACAATGCAAATCTTGTGTTGACCGGAAATCTCCCGCATCATCTTCAAATTGGCCAGCCACTGTCTTTTGGTAAAAAATTTTCCCGGTTGCCGATCAAGTTTACCGAGAAAACCCTCGGCAACCACTCCGTCTGTCACCTCAAGAAATGTTGAAGCCGGCAGCGCATACCGGCGGCTTTTGAAATAGAGTGTCCCGTTGCCGATACTGTTGGCCACCAGCAGGGCATCGCTGCGCACAGCCTTGATGGCCTGCCGAACCGCTCGAAGATTCTCATACTGGGCACGCCGAAATGATGCAGAAGTATATACCTGTCCGGTGACAGGATCAATACCGGCAAAGGAGGCAGGCAGGTCATTGGCCATAAGGCATGAATCGGCCAGAATACCGTCGTAACCATTGACAACAGCCCGAACAGCGGTATGAACAAGGAAAGAACGCCAGAAGGGACTGGCCGGATCAACAGTTATTCCGGAACCATTTCTGTTCCAGAGGGCAGGTTCGGGTTGATTTTCCCGGTTAAGGAGGGCAACCGGGACAGAGTTACGAGAGACCTGTTTTTTATTACGGTGCCGGATGATCCTGCCTGGCAACTCTCCGGCATAAATTTCAGAGAAGTTAAGATAACGGAGAAGAAGAATATCGGGATTGAGCTGCCGTAATCTTGCCCGTTGTCCCTTGGTCAACCGGGCCTTTCTGTCACTTATGCCGAAATAATGATCGGCAATATATCGAAGCTGTTCATCGGCCTGATTGCCGACAATGGGATGGTCCAGCTGGCACACCACGCCAATGGATCCAGTGAAGGAATAAGCATTTTTGCCGGCCCCTGCCAGCAAAATGATGGCCATCCATTCCATCAGGAAGATCCCTTTTCGCCACCTGGTCATAAAATATGCGCGCCCGACGATCAAATAGTTAAAAAAATGTTAAAAACAAAAACATTCTGTTTAACTATACGGGCTCAAACAGACAATCATCCCCTCCGGCAAGATCTTTTTTTGATTTTAATTCCCACCACTACCTCTGCAACGGCTTTCCGGGTTTGACGGTAATCAGGAAAAAATGTCTAATCGTTCAGGAGAAGCTGGTACATCGGTGGTAAATTTTTTCTTCCGATCGCCCCTGCTGTTCCGCATAAATTGATCCCCCGGGTATCAGCAGTTTCGCCAAACCAGATGACCGCGTAATGTTGGTACAGCCCTACCCCCATTGCCGGCCAGTTTTTACCGCTCCAACTCCCCTGTTCAAGGATGACCTCCCTGTGAGGTGTACTCTGCTGCCAGCCGGCAAGCGCGGCTTCCGCGGTCACCTGGCCCCCGGAGGAATAGGCGATTTCATACCCATTGCCCTGGTAGGCGCCCTGGGAGATCTGTCTAGGCTTGTCCCACATTTCCCGGGCCTCATGATGGTCTGCGGTGTAACACATGGCATGCCACAGTTCAGGATGCCAAGCCGACCAGCTGTGCATGTTGCATGCTTGGCCATTATTAGTGCCGGTATCCGGATGCTTGACATTGAGGTCCTGGACATGCCATTGACCAACAAGGGTCAGGGAATACGAAACCGGAACCGGCGCTAACCCATTTTGTACCCGGTACTGATTCAGCAGCTGCACCAGTTTTGCCTCTTCCGAACTGACACAGGTTCCAGGACTTACCGGACCGGCCTGGGCGCGGCACATAGGGAAAAGGCCTATAACCAAAACCATACAAATGCATATCCTGGGGGATAATTTTCTTTTTTTCAGTAGCATGTATTATCTCCTGTAAGCATTACTCCTCTGTCATTGAACGAATTATCATCTCTTATTGGAATATCACCGACCATATCTACTAAATTCATGCAAAAGCCCTGCCTGAATCAATCAATGGATTTTCATCCCTGTCCGTGCCCATTCAACGCGATGCCTATTTGCATCCCATGAAAAAAGAATAACAAACGGCCTGCCGATGAGATTTTCATTTGGTACAAATCCCCACGTTCTGCTGTCGACACTGTGGTCCCGGTTATCACCAAGAACAAAATATACCCCTGCAGGGACCTTAAAGCGTCTTGTTTCTTTGCATGCAGAGCCATCCCCGTCAAACATCACGGCATGGACCTTGTCGCCAAGTCTCTCCTCCCCCTGCCAGGTAAAATGTTTCCTGGAATGCAGTGCCGCCCTGTCCCGGATGCCGGGTGGTTGCACAATGACTTGTCTGCCGTTGACAAAGAGTGAATGATCTTTAAGAACAACCACATCGCCGGGCAGACCGATAACACGTTTTAAATAGACCTGGCGTTTATCCAGGGGATAGGCAAAGAGGACGATATCTCCCCGCTGAGGAGAACCGGTATTAAGAATACTTGTATGAAAGAAGGGGAATCGCAGGCCGTAACAGGTGATATCGGCCAGCAGAATGTCACCAACCCGCAGGGTGGGCAGCATGGATTCTGAAACCACCCGGACAGGAAGCAGGACAAATAGCCGCAACCCGATCAGAACAAGCAGACAGACTATCAGGATCCTGCCCGGACGCAGAACAGAGCTTTTGTTATTACGTCTGCAACAGTGCGATTGGTCGAGCTTTACTGCCATTCTCCGCCTCAGGCAACCAGCAGGTCCGGGTAATGATCAGGCAGATAAATCAATGGACACTTTCCACCACAAGCCTTGTTGTGTCACCGGTCATAAAATGGCCTGCCAGAAAGCCTGCCGGAGTCTCCAGGGCATAACGATACGGCGCCGCAGCCGAATACAGTTTTCGCTTGCCGGAGAAGCCGGGTGGTTCCGCTGTCATATGCGCCACATTGACAAGTTTTCCCGACTGGTCAAAAAAGGCGATATCCAAGGGGGCGAAAACGCCCCGCATGTGAAAACGACTGGTGAATTGCCTGCCAAAATCAAACAGAATTGCGCTATGGCTGATAACATTGGGGCAGATATACTGATAACCTGCGGCCAGCTCTGCGGGTTCATCGGCAATCCTGGCCAGGAAAACAATTTTCTTTCCCCGGTCATTGATCAAAAAAATCTTCTTTTCCTGCATGGAGCTCCAGCCGCCGGTGGTCTGTACACAGGAGGGTGCGGAGCCGGCGCCGGCCACATTACCGGCAAGGATAAGAACGACAAGACAGCCGGTAAGAAAAAAATCGATCATGTAACGCTTCATTGGTCTGTGGTACGATGTCAGGCAAAAAAAAACCTTGAATCCCATAAAAAGAGAATTCAAGGTTTGAGTTCTCAAGTGCGGCCGAACCCTTGCTCGGCCAGCGTAGACCTTTAGAGAGTTTCCTTTGCCGCCGAACAGGTTATCTCCCATTAGGGTTTGCGGTAGTAGTTGTCGTTGTGGTGGTCGTGGTGGTTGTGGTGCTGGTGGTCGTCGTTGTTGTGTCAGTGGCCGGTCCCTGCGCATTGGTTGCCTGGGCATGGGCGGGAAGAATAACTGAATTTACCACCGGTTTGCTCCATTTGGAAGATACCGCCAGGGCGCCGGCTACAGCAGTGCCGGCGGCAATCTTTTTCAGGGCTTTTCTTCGCGACTGATCAATGGTATTTTTTCCGTTTGCCTCGGATTCCGGCTGTGTATTGTTTTTCTGCTGCATTTTGCCTCCTTGTTGTGCCATTAAATGTATCCTTGAACTGCTTGATGAATTACCATATAAACTCAGGGTGGTAAAGGGATCTTTTGCGGGAAAATCAGTACATACTGACCAGCATCAAATCGCCAGATATCCGATCAGTATTTTTACTTCTTACTTTTTCCTGCAGATACTCGTCTGGAGAGAGGTACAAATTCTGCGGTCGGGGCTGTTACAGGTGGTTGCGCGGTAAAAACAGCCCCACCCCAGGAAGTGACGCTTCCGCCTTCCTCAAGAGGCCTGATAGTGGTTGTCGGCACGGCCGTTGTCGTTGTCTCTGTGGCCGGCCCCTGCGCATTGGTTGCCTGGGCATGGGCGGGCAGGATAACGCTGTTCACCACCGGCTTGCTCCATTTGGAGAAGACAGCAAGGACACCGGCAGCGGCGGTTCCGGCAACAATAGCTTTCAGGGCCCTCCGCCGCGACTGATCCATTGGCTGCTTCCTGTTTTCATTGCTGAAACTGTTATTATCGTCTACTTTCCGTTTCCGTATGGCACGCTGCATCTATTTCCTCTTTTGTATTGGATAATTCATATTTGGTAATCGTTACCACAGCCCGGAGGGAAACACCATTGTTTTTGTAAAAAAATCCCTGATAAACCAGGAAAAATCTGGTAGTTTTTCTGGTTGTTTTCCTCCTATCCTATCCGGCCGGTGTGATGCCATAATGAAACGTTCTGCCCTGCAGCATAAACAGTTCCTTATCGACTGTCTCAATCTGAGCCTGCATGGTGTTTTCCCCGGCGACCACATCCCTCAACTCGACAAGGATCAATGGCCGGGTATTGAGGCCCAGGCCGAATATCATTCCGTGGCGCCGCTAATCTATCGAGTCATCCAGCAGCATAACATCCCTGTTCCCCAACAGCAGCTGCAGAAAATAAAGGGACTGGTGCTTCGTCATCGACGCGCCAATGCTATTCGCTTTTCCTGCCTGCAGGAGATCGCGACCCTGTTTGGTGACAACGATATCGAGCTTATTGCCTTAAAAGGCGCGGCCCTGGCCCATATCCTCTATGACGATCCTTCCCTGCGGCCGATGAACGATATGGACCTTCTTGTCGCCCCGGAAAAGGCCGGAGCCGCGGCCCATCTCCTTGCCGGGCTGGGCTATTCCATGCCCCATGGTCTGCACCGTTTCAACCACCGGCCCCACCACCTGCCCATGCTGCAGAAAAAGGTGCAGGGGTTGACCGTCACCATTGAGCTGCACACGGATACCATGCACCGTGATTCGCCAAAATCAATGACCATCCACGACCTGACCGAACAACCGCAAACCTTCCAATCTGGTCAGGCCCGCATCAGGGCCATGGGCCACATGGACATGCTTTATCATCTCTGCAGGCATGGCTTTTCCGCTTCAAGAGAACTGCGGCTGATCCACCTCTTTGATATCATGGCCTATGCGACCAAATTTCACGACCGGATCGACTGGCCAAAACTTCGCAAACAGTATCCCTATGTGATCAATGGAATCCGGTGTGTCCATTTTATATTTCCATGCCGGGGCGCCCTTGCCGGGACCGTTCAGCCGCCGACCATACGACCACCGGACCGGTGCGGCGAGGCAATGAGACCGCTTTCAAAAATTGTAAAAAAGGGACGGCCCTGGTCAACTGTCTTCAAGGAACTTTTTCTTCCCTCTCCCTGGTGGAAGCATGCCTGTTACGGCATCAAACCCGAAGAGTCTCTCCGGCGATGCGACTGGATAGCGCATCCGGCCATGGTGGCCCGCTCACTCTTTCTCCGTTGCATATCAGCGGGGTACTATCTCTTTCATCCCCCACAACGCCCACAGATCAACAAACAGGAAACCCAATGATACAGCACGCGCAATGCCCCTGCCACAATGAAGGCTATATGCTGGAAGAACTTGACGGCGAACTCCTGCTCTACCATCTTGACCAGACAAAAACCGTGTACCTCAACAACTCGGCCGCCGTTGTCTGGCATCTCTGTGACGGAACCAACACTGTTGCCGACATAATCGCCCTGCTTACGGCACAGTTTCCCGAGTCAGCGGATGCGATCCCGGATGATGTTCACGAAACCCTGCGCAGCCTGCGGGATGCGGGCGCCCTCTCCCTTGATTAACTCAATAAAAATACATCAATAAAAAAAACCATGCAGAGCAGATACCTTGGTTTTGCCGACCGCAGGCTGGCGCTTCACTATCCTGCCGGGTTAACCGCCATGGTGGAGTTTCTCTTTGCCCATGTTCCGGCCGGGAAGGACAGGGAGCCGGACCATGTGTTCCTCCTTGAGCGGGTCGGCGGAGAGTGGTGTCTGAGCAAGGATGGCAGGAAAATCGGCAGGGAAAAAGATGAAAAAAACATGGCCAACCTGCTCATGGGCGAGGTCATCTATGCCATGATCGATGGGGTCCATTCGGGTTTGACATTGCATGCGGCCGCAGTCGCCTGGAAGGACAAGGGCATCTGGCTACCGGGAACCTCCGGCGCCGGAAAGAGCAGTCTCTCGGCCTGGTTGTGCACGCGTGGTTTTTCCTATCTCACCGACGAACTGGTTCATTGCCCATTCGGCGGCCGCCGGTTTGAGGCCTTTACCCGGCCGCTTAACTTCAAAAAGCATGGATTGTCCGTCCTCTCGGATCTGCTGCCGGAAACGGACAATATTACGGACCGCGATATGCTGACCGGAGAAACCGTCACCATGGTACAGCCGGGCGCTTTCGGGCCGTGTCAACCAACCGCTGTCTCTGAGCTTTCTCTCCTGCTTTTCCCGAACTTCAAGCAGGAGGCCGCGCTTGAACTTGCGCCGCTATCTCCCGCCCAGGCAGGTCTGCAGCTCATGGGCTGTCATGTCAATGCCCGCAACCTGCCCGGTCACGGGTTTACCGATGTGGTCAAGTTGTGCAGGCAGGTCCCGGCCTGCCGCCTGACCTATGGTTCTTTTCAACAGCTGGAGAACTCCCTTGATGCCTTCTGTGAACTGGCCGTAGACAGCTCGCTTACACCACAACAGTTCAACAGGCTGGCAGGAATGGTGAGCGCGCCTCGGCCTACCTCCTTCCCGTCCAGGACCGACAGAGAAAAGGAAAAGAAAATTCTGCCGGCAACACCAAGACAGGCAAAGAAAAAACTGACCATCGGCATGGCGGTCTACGATGACTATGACGGCGTATATTTCTCTGTTCAGGCCATCGGCCTGTATCACCCGGAGGTGCGGGATGATATTGAAATCCTGGTCATTGATAATCATCCGGAAGGCAAAGATGCCCCTGCCCTGAAGAAACTTGAATGCCTTGGCAACTATCGCTATATCCCCTTCAAGGAAAAAACAGGGACAGCCGTCCGGGACCGAATCTTTGCCGAGGCTACAGGTGATTTTGTCCTCTGCATGGACTGCCATGTCCTTATTGTCCCGGGCGCCCTGGCCCGCCTTCTTACCTATTTTGGCACCCATCCCCTGTGCAATGATCTTCTCCAGGGTCCTCTGCTCAATGATGATCTGCGCACCATGAATACCCATTTTGCCGACAGCTGGCGGGGTGGAATGTATGGGGTCTGGGCCTGTGACAACCGGGCCGATGATGAAGACGGCGAGCCCTTTGATATCCCCATGCAGGGACTTGGCCTGTTTGCCTGCAGAAAAAAGGCGTGGCCCGGTTTCAATCCGGATTTTCGTGGATTTGGCGGTGAAGAGGGCTATATTCATGAAAAATTCCGCCGGGCCGGCGGCCGGACCCTGTGCCTGCCCTTTCTCCGCTGGCTGCACCGCTTTGAACGTCCCGGCGGTGTTCCCTACACGATTGACTGGCAGGACCGGATATGGAACTATATGATCGGTTTTCAGGAACTGGGCCTTGATACCGGCCAAATCGTCGAGCATTTCAACAGCCACCTCGGAGAACGGGTCACAACAGAAATTCTGCACCGACTCGGTCTTGACCAGCGAGACGAATAATTTGTCCATGCAAGAGCGATACATCCGCCTGGATGATTCTACTGAATGCAAAATCATACCGGCTATATCCATTTTCATAACCAACAAGGAGAGTTGAACAACATGCGAACAAGGATCACATTATCGATGTTTTTGTCCTGCTGTCTGCTGATTACGGGATTGACAATCGCCCAGGGACAATCATTGAAAGATGCCACCTATGTCGGGGCCAAAAAATGCAGGGAATGCCACCAGGACAACTATGACGGCTGGAAATCCACCCAGCATCCCTACAAATTCCAAAAGGCCTCCCCGGATGTCATTATCGGTGACTTCAGCAAAAACAACACCCTGAGGGCCAACAACATAACAACCACCATGTTCCGAAAAGGGGATGATTTCTTTATTACCACCATGGACCCGGGCGGCAAAAAGGAGCAGACCTACAAGGTGGACTATGTGATCGGTGAGTTCTGGAAACAGCAGTATGTAACCACCTTCCCCAACGGAGAACTACGCATTCTGCCACCCATGTGGATCGTCAAAACCCAGGTCTGGAAGGATGGCAGCAAGTTGTGGAAAAAGAAAAAAATCTACCAGAATAGTTGCTCCGGCTGCCACAATACCGGCACACAGATCAATTATGACAAGGCCACCAACACCTACAAAACAACCTGGTCGGACCTGGGCGTTGCCTGCGAGGCCTGCCACGGACCGGGCAGCGTCCATGTGGACGCCGACAATGACAACAAGCGCGACACCATTGTCAATCCGGCCAAAATCCCGGATCCCCGGCGGGCGGTCATGGTCTGCGGCTCCTGCCATACCCGGGGAAGCTGCTGCGACGGGAAATACGGCTATCCCAAGGGATACAGGCCGGGAGGTCAGCTCAACTTCATGTTCAGTGAAAAACCAAAGCTCCACCCGGATGACACCTCGCGGGTCAACCGTCAGGAATATATCGACTGGAAAAAGAGCGGCCATGCCCGGGAAGGCATCACCTGCTGGGACTGCCACTATACCCACCGCAAGGGCAATGCAAACAAATACCAGACAAAACTGCCGGGTTCACAACTGTGCCGGAGTTGTCACAAGGTGAAAAACAAGGGATATCACGGCATCCACAGCGTCAACAACTGTGTCGGCTGCCACATGCCGCCGATCGGGAAACGGGCGACCAAGGGAGATGTCCACAGCCACCAGTTCAAAATGATCAGCCCCAAAGACACACTTGATGCGGGCGGCCTTGATAAGCAACCCAATTCCTGCAACGCCTGCCATTACCATAAAAAGGACAGCCCGACGGCCCTGCTCAAGGTGCTTGAACGGGTCAAGAAATCCAGAAAAGACAGAACAACCTTTAATTAACATCCAAGGTGGGCGTTGCCCGCAACCTAAAGCCCGTGGGAGCGGCTTCAGCCGCGCAATTTCATGGTTATCCCGGTAATCGGGTGAGCTATTCGCGGATAAACCAGCATGGCTGGACCATATTTTACCGTCTCAGCCACAACGAATAATGAAAATAGTCTTATATGACTCAGCTACGCGGACTATTTTCGGATAAATGGTATGAATCAGCGCGTATCCGTCATCCCCGCGAAGGCGGGGATCCAGGCCCACCTGCAGGGCATTCCAGACAGAACATCGGTTCGTGAAGGTACCGGCTCGGCGTCAGTTCATGGGCTATTTTCGGATAAATCCGCTCCTACAGTACATGCAATAATTATGTTGCCATTACTGCGGCCGGAAGGCGATTTCTTATTTCTGATACCGGTCTTGTACCTGAAACCGGTTCCGATTTGCCTTGATCCGGCCACATAACTGTTTTTTATCAACCGGGGGAACTATGCAGGATTTGAACTTTTATGCGGCGTGGGTGGGGATACTTCTTGGTTTTGTCAGCGGATCGGTTCTGGGACTTTTCTTCCATAATTCCGACTGGCTTGGAGGCTACGGCTCCTGGCGCCGAAGGATGGCCCGGCTTGGCCATATTTCCTTTTTCGGCTTAGCGATCATCAATCTGATCTATGCGCTCAGTATCCAGGTCTTCAATATACGGCCACCCTCGCCATATCCATCCTATCTTTTTGTGGCCGGGGCCGTAACCATGCCCCTTGTCTGTTTTCTGTCAGCCTGGAAAAAATTTTTCCGGCACATCTTCTTTATACCGGTTCTCTGTTTGATAATCGGTACACTTCTCTTCTTCAAAGGAGGATTATTCACATGAAGATAGGATTAGTCGCCATGAGCGGTATCCGGGTCTGTGACGAGGAGCTTCTCCAGATGGGCCTGACCCTGCCCGGTTTTGTTGAAAGAAGCAAGGTGATTGCCTCCCTGCCCAGCCTGGGATTGCTGACCCTTGCCGGCATGCTGCCCGACCACCATGAGGTCAGCTACATTGAAGTCGATGACATCAATAAAAGTCCGGAAACCCTTGCCGGGCTGTACGATTTCGATCTGGTGGCGATTTCAAGTTTCAGCGCCCAGATCCTGGAGGCCTACCAGCTTGCCGATCTGTTGCGCAAACAGGGTGTGCGGGTGGTCATGGGCGGACTGCATGTGACCTGCATGCCCGAGGAGGCCGGGCAGCACTGTGACGCCGTCCTGATCGGCGAGGGCGAGCCGGCCTGGCCGGACCTGGTCAGCGATGCCGAACACGGCAGGCTGCGGCCCAGATACGGCAGTGCTACCGGGGAGTTCGACCTGGCGCAGGCGCCCATGCCGGCCTTTGAACTTCTCGATCTGAAGCGTTATAACCGGCTGACCATTCAGACCAGCCGCGGCTGTGCCCATAAGTGCGAATTCTGCGCCAGTTCGATTCTGCTCACCAGCCAATACAAACAGAAGCCGGCGGCCAAGGTGCTGGCCGAGCTCGATCGTATTGTCAGCCTGTGGGAGCATCCCTTTATCGAGTTTGCCGACGACAACACCTTTGTCAACAAGAAATACTGGCGGCAACTGCTGCCGGAAATCGCCAAGAGAAAGATTCGCTGGTTTACGGAAACAGATATCTCCATTGCCCGCGACCGGGAACTGCTGAAGATGATGCGGGAAAGCGGCTGTGCCCAGGTGCTGATCGGTCTGGAAAGCCCGGCCGCTGATTCCCTGCAGGGCCTGGAGACCCGCAACAACTGGAAGGCCCGCCAGCGCGCCGGCTATACCAAGGCGATTCAGACCATCCAGGACCACGGGATCAGTGTTAACGGCTGTTTCATCCTCGGCCTTGACAACCATGACCAGACTATTTTTGACCTTGTGTACGACTTTGTCGAGGAGTCGGGCCTGCATGAGGTGCAGATCACCATCCAGACCCCCTTTCCCGGCACTCCCCTGTATGAACGCCTGCGGGCGGCGGGCAGAATCATGGAGGACGGGGCCTGGAATAAATGCACTCTCTTTGATATCAACTACCAGCCCCTTGCAATGAGCGTTGACGAGCTTTCCCGGGGGTTCAAGGAACTGACGGCACGGTTGTACAGCGATGAATGTACCCGGCGCAGGCGAAACAGGTTCAAACAACAGTTGCGCAAAAGCATTACGGACCGCTCCAAAAAAATATCCGTCAAAGAGCAGTAACAGGCGGGGATTTTACTTTTTCTGTTGCGATTTTTTTCTCTTTCGACTATCTGCCTGCGCCCGGTTTGCCTTCAGGGTGGCCTTCTGTTTTTGGTCCCCTGCCCATGCCATACCCCGCTTGCAAACATGCGCATCAGCAGGTGGAGTTAACACACATGCTGCCATGAAAACAGATCAATTACGCAGACCAACTGCCAGGGCACCCTTATGTATAGCTGCCATCGTCTTTCTCTTGTTTGGTTGTCTCCTGGTTACCGGTTGCCGGGACAACAGGGTCAGCACCCCAAAACAGCAGGACGATATTATTCATCTTGACCGCCTCGCTCCCCTGCAACCTGCCACCCGGGAGCCGCAAAAACAAACATTCAAGGTCGCCATTGCCGCCATCCTTTCACCCCGGGGCACGGTGGATTCCTATCAACCCCTGCTGGATTACCTGCAGGGTCGCCTTGCTCGACCGGTGCAACTGGTCCAGCGCCGCACCTATGGCGAAATCAATGATCTCGTTGCCAGAAACGCCGTCGACATTGCCTTTATCTGTACCGGCGCCTATCTCAGCACTCTTCCCAAAAAACTAATGACCCTGGTCGCCGTGCCCCGAATTAACGGCAAACTGACCTATAACGCGCTGATCATTGTTCCCACCCATGCCCGGACACAGACCTTTGCCGACCTGCGGGGCCATGTCTTTGCCTTTACCGACCCCCTGTCCAATACCGGTTACCTCTATCCCATGTCCCTGCTGGCAAAGCATGGCTGGAAACCGGAGACCTTTTTCCGGCGGACCATGTTTACCTACAGTCACGACCATTCCATAGCCGCCGTCGCGGAAAGCGTTGCCGACGGGGCGTCGGTGGACAGCCTGGTCTACGCCTATGCCATTAGCCGCGACCCATCCCTTGGCCGAAAAACACGGGTTATTCTCCGCTCGCAGGATTTCGGTATGCCGCCGGTCGTGGCCTCGGTACAAGCCGACCAAAAGGAAATCAGCGCCATTCGGCACATTCTGGTCTCGATGGACAAAAACAGCAACGGCCGCCGGGTGTTACAAAAACTCGGGATTGACGGATTCGTCTTTCCTGAAAAAAACCTGTATGCGGACAGGGCCCTCTGCCCCACCGGCGTGAGATAGCGGACAACAATGCTTGCTCTGAAAAAGATCAAACGATATTTGCTCTCCATCTCCCTGCAGGCGAAAATCATCGGCATGGTCATCGGCCTGACCCTGTTCATGGGCACGGTACTGTCTTTGCAGGTTTCCCGCTACCTGAACGAACATACCAATGCCTTTATGGAACAGGAAAGCAAATCCATGGCCAATGAACTTGCCTACAAAATCCCTGACTATATCCTGATCAATGATTTGTACGGCCTGACCCGTTTCCTCAACAGCACCAGAAAAAACAGGAGAGATATCCGATACATGGTCGTCATCGACGCCCAGGGAAACATCCTGGCCCATACCTTTGGCAGCCGGTTTCCCGTGGAACTGCGTAACCATCTGCGCCTGCTCTCCCGCCGACAGAACGAGGTCCAGGTCCTGCGCACAAACGAAGGGTTAATCTGGGAAACCGTCCTGCCCGTGCTCCAGGGATGGCAGGGCAGTGTGGCCGTCGGCGTTACCGACACCTTTGTCCGCCGGGAAAACCAGGATTTCATCCATGGCCTGCTGTTGACCACTTTTTTAGTCGGAGTTACCGGCATCCTCTGCGCCATGGTGCTCAGCTGGTTGATTGCCCGCCCGGTCAAAGAGCTCCTCCATGCCACCCATGCAATTCGCGAGGGGAGATACCCAGTTCTCGATCCTGTTTCAAGGGACGAGGTGGGCGCCTTGACCAGGGCATTTAACGACATGAGCAACGCCTTTCAGATAGCAAATGAGGCCCGGCGGGAAAAGGAAACCATCAGCCGCAATTTTCTCCAGAAGATTATCACCAGCCAGGAAAATGAACGCAAACGAATCGCCCGCGAGCTGCATGACCAGACCGGCCAGTCCCTTGCCTCGCTCTCCATCGGTCTCAATCTGCTTGAACGTTCGGCGGGAAGTGAAGACATGCGGCGCCGTATCCACCAGTTAAAAGAAAATATCGAGCAGGAACTTGATGCCATTCATAATCTGGCCCTGGAACTTCGGCCAAGTATTTTGGATGATATCGGCCTGGTTGCGGCCCTGACCATGCTGGTACAGAATTTTATCAAGATCAACACGGTGGACATCCAGCAGAACATTGTCGGATTTCAGGAGCGCCGTCCTTCCGCCGCCATTGAAACCTGCCTGTATCGGATCATCCAGGAGGCCATCCATAATGCTATCCGGCACGGCCGGGCCCGCCACATTTCCCTGTTTCTCGAATGGGCCGAGACGACTATCCGCCTGGTCATAGACGATGACGGCGCCGGTTTTGACCCGGATATTCTCAGGCAGACGGACCGGCTCGGTATCCGCGGCATACAGGAACGGGTGGAACTTGCCGGCGGCACCTTCCGGCTGGAATCGGAGCCGGGACAGGGAACGATGATCGTTGTCACGGTACCGGCTGAGACAGGAGAGGAACATGAATAATAAATCCGTTATAAAAGTTATGGTTGTCGACGATCACGTCATGCTCCTGCATGGCCT
>WFZC01000127.1 GCA_015489765.1 Desulfobulbaceae bacterium | reverse complement strand
ATGTTATAATTGCCCCAAGCCGACGATTTTTCGGATTGACTACTCGCTAACTTTTTTATATAAAAATATAAAATGTTATCAAGATAAATCGCTGCCTACTCATGCTGGAAATGACCTCGAGAAATCCAAACCATCCACCCAGGGGATCCTCGATCAAGGTCGAGCCGATCCGTGACCTGAAGGACATCAAGTCCATCAAGAAGGTGTTATCCGACAACCCGCGAGACCTTTGCCTGTTCACCCTGGGCATCAACACCAACCTGCGGGCCTCGGATCTGCTCCGGATAACGGCCGGCCAAGTGCGCCACCTGCGGCCCGGGGATGAACTGGTAATTAAAGAGAAGAAGACCGGAAAGGAGCGGCGGATCACCGTGAACCGGGCCGTGGTCAAGGCGGTTCGCAACCTCCTGGCTGCCCGTCCCCTGGACGACAATGATCCGCTGTTTTTCAGCCAGCGGGGCAAGGTATTGACCGTTCCTTCGGTCAGCCGCCTGGTCAAGTCCTGGTGCAAAGCCATCAACCTGCCTGGCAACTACGGCTCGCACACCCTGCGCAAGACCTTCGGTTACCACCAGCGGGTCCAACTCAACACCGGCGTCGCCGAGCTGATGGTCATGTTCAACCACTCCAGCCAGAAGCAGACTTTGGATTATCTCTGCATTCAGCCGGACGAGATCCGCGATGCCTACATGAAACTGGAATTATAACGAATGGAGATAATCAAGATACAGACCAGGAAAAGAGAATTAGGACATGGCACAATACGAGATAATGACAATAGGCCACGGCAAACGTCTTCACCTTTTTCCCAAAGGATCAAGATACTTCGCTCTGTGCGGCCTGGGGCCTGGTAATCTCCCCCACGTGATTGACCCGGCAAAGATGTGCAAACACTGTCTTCGTGAATACAAATCCATCATGAACACTGATTGCAACTCACCTGATCAATCAGCTTCTTTGCCGATCTGAAGATGCCGATATCTCCTGCATAGGCAGGATTTGTTTGCCATGTCGAACAGTAAGAATGGAAATATTTTGTTTAGAAAGGTGGTAGATTATTCGATAATTTCCATATATTATTTCTCTTATCTCATCTCTTTCAACTTCTGGTACAATTCTGCCAATCTTGGGCGACGATTTTAGTATTTCTACTTTTTCGAATACTTGCTCAACCCAGTTCTGTGCGGCAGTTGGATTGTCCAAAGCAATATATCCTGCAATTTCAGCAACCCTGTCGACTGCCAAGGGTGACCATACTATTTTCACCTGATCACTCGGTTGATTATCTGAGATTTTGCATCCTCATGGGTGAACCCTTCACCATTTTCAAGTTGCTCCAGGGATGTTTGTATATCTTTCAGTAATTCAATTTTTTCCTGCATAGTTTCATATTCGGCAACATCCAGCAACACTGCGGCCCCTTTACCATGCTGAGTAATAATTAAGGGGCGCTTTGTATCATGTACTTGTTTTATGAACGAAGCGATCCCCGATCTAAATTCTGACATTGAGCGAATATCTTGATCAACCCTGAGCCGTCGCATAGCCACCTCCTTGTTATATTTAGTACATTATAACGTACTTTTTATTGGAGGTCTATTAAATTGCCAAGGCAGATTGTTTGCCGATGGATTTGTCGCCACCACGGTGGGAGGCCTCCTCAACGGAGGTTTTAATGTGTGAGTGATCAAAGACGCCGTATCCGCCGCTTTGGACGAAGACAAAGAAAATGCGCTCTGGGAAATGGAAGAACAAAGCGTCAGCAGATTCCGGGGCAAAAGGGGGCAAAGCCGGCCGCGATCAGGTCGGCATTGGTGAAATTGGGGCAATTGGCCATGCCGGGCAGGAACTCTCCCGCAAAGGTGGTCTTGCCCGCGCCGTTGGGACTGGCAATGATTTTCTAGGATGTTCCTGTCATCGCTTCAAGGCCTCGCGGATAGTGCGGACGACCTCAATGCTGTCGAAAGCCTCGGGATTGCCGGCGCCGGTATCTGGTCCCATGTTTTTTGTTCCAGCAGACGGCCGGCTTTTTTCTTTTGCACTCCTCCCCATTGCTTGAAGAAAAACGGCACGCGGGTCTTGACACACAGATCACGAACCTGCACGACCCACTCTTTTTTTATCGGCCGGGCTCCGGGGCCGGATTCCCCTCCTACGATCACCCAGTCGATACCTTCGAGATCAAGATCAGGCATCGGCCCCAGCATGGGCTCAATGGAAAGAAACCGGACCGCGGCCGGCACGGTTCGCAGGAGATCGACCCTACCCAGGTAATCGACGTGCTCAACGGTAACCCCCATCCAGATATTGGGGCTCCAAGCAAAGCGTGCCATAAGTTTCGTCAGCCGCTCCGGTCGCTTGGTCAGCACCTGGAAGGTGTGCCTGCGGGCCCTGTTCATGACGGCAAAGATCCTCTCAACGAACGGAGGCGGCACGTCTTCATGGAAAAGATCGCTCATGGAGTTGACGAAAATCGTTCGCGGTTTTTTCCATTGAAGCGGCAGGTCCAAGACGTGGGGGTGGCAGGTCACCGCAAATCCGTTGCGGTAGTTGGGCTGCCCCATGGCCTTGAGCCGTTTAGCCATCCGTTCGGCGTAGCAGTTCTTGCACCCGGCGCTGATCTTTGTGCAGCCGGTAACTGGATTCCAGCTCGCTTCGGTCCATTCAATCTTGGTGCTTGCCATAGTTCAGCCTTTCACTGCCCTGGTCTTGTCTGACTTTATTTAACAAAAGCCCTCTACCTCGTAAAAGGAAAGGGACCACCACCACGTCAAATTTCTTATAAGTCACGGTACGCCTTTTCATCATGTTGTGAAGACCATCCGGTCAACGTGCCCTCTACTGACCGGAGAGATTCCGAGTGAGCAATGGCTTCCGCCAACTTCCTTGCCGGCCTGAACTTGGCCACCGTCCGGGCCGGTATAATCATGGCCTCGCCTGTTTGAGGGTTACAGCCTTTTTTGGCAACCCTCTCCGTCACACAAAAGGTTCCAAATCCCTTGATGCTGACCGTTTCTCCCCGCGCCAGCCTTCCTGTGATTTCTCCCATGAAGGCTTGCACGGCACGGCCGGCGGCCGCCTTGCTCAGGTCTGCATGCTCTGCCACGATGTCGATCAGATCTTTCTTGGTCATGTTCCACTCCTTTCGTCGGATATCGATTGGCCCTGGAAAAATAATGAAAATTTAATTATATGTTATATCTAAAGTCCTTCGGCTACTGCATCCTAGTCCTCTGAAAAATAAAAAACATCCCTTCTACCCCGAAAAACACATACATGCAGAAAAAACAAAAAACTATCATTATTGAAATTGACAATCCAAACGAACCTGCTTTTAAGACTGTCGGGAAAACACGGTATGGAGCAAGGATTGTCAAGGCGAACAGGGCTGCGGCAAGAGAGGCAGCGAAACGAGCTTCTTTAAAACGAAACAAAACTGAAGCTGCATAAATACGCAGACAACCAAAGGGCAAGAAGAACTGGCCACAGCGCCATTGCTTTTACCATCACTTCACCTTCAACTTTCCGCCCGTTCCCATGCCGTGTGGGCCGGTTGCCTGCTGCGGCTTGTATTTCCTGGTGGCCCGCACGAGGTTGTTGAAGGCATCGGTCATCGCGGCGACAACGAGCTTGCCCTCGGGCGTGTTCGCATAGCCGCCAAGGCCGCCAAGCCCTTCTTCCCCTAGCATTCCGAACAGTCCACCGATGTCGATACTGCTGGAGCTCCCCTCGGCCACCGCCACCTGGATGCCGGAGCGATTGTCCACCATGGTCAACATGGCCTGGGCATGTTTCGTGTTCAGGGAACTGGCCGCCATGCCGACCAGGGGTCCGAAGGCCGGCAGGAGGGCGCCGGCCATCATACCCCAACCACCGGCCCGGTTGGTTTTGAAAATAAGGGATGGTTCCACGGTGTAGTCGGCAGCCACCATCTGTCCTTTCCCGAAGTTGCTCTTCCCGCGGAGTTCTCCCGCCGCTGCCAGCCTTCGTTCCCGCATCATGTGATGAAAATCGTTGCCCCTGCCGACAACGACAAAGCATCCCGACTGCTGGGCCAGGAGCCGCAGAATCGGCACGGTTGATCGCTCACCGTATTGATCGAGGTAATGGATCGTCCAAATGGCGGCCACGTTATTGAACTCCTCGTTAACGGCCAGGGTTCCGAGTGGCTGGCCGCAGTGCTCGAGCAGTGGGTTGGCGTTGCTGCTATACGCCCCTGCCGCGCTCCCTGTTGCGGCAGATTTTGCCGCCTTCGACCCCAAGTTGAGCTGACTGCATCCCGTCATAAAAAATATACAAATTGCAATCATAAAGATATTCATCTCAGTACCTTTTTTATGATAGATTTTATATTTTTTTAGATATTATTTCTGATATACATTTCCTAGAGATCCGAGCCGGCCTTCCGGGCGTTCTGTTGCTTTATGTATGCCTCGATCCGTTTCTTTTCATTCTCAAATTTAGAGGTCCCCGGCGTGTATGTGTAAATAAGGGTAGCGGTAGGAGCGAAACCGAACTCATTGAGTTTCAGGGTGATTTTAATTTCATGATCCCGGTAGTAAAACTCCTTCTGAAAGCCCATGTTTTCGACCATTCCCGGTATTGCCGGTTGACCGTACTTGGTGTCCAGGGCGTCCTTCAGGATCTTGAAAGTCTTGCCGGCATTCGCCCATGTGACCTTGATGCGGTAGAGTTTTTTATCTGGTGTGAACTCCAGCCATGCCTCTTTGACCTGGCCGAACTTGTTGAATTTTTCATACGAGATGACTTTAACGAAGGGCAGGTCCATGTATCCCTTGTACCCCCAATTCGGGTCATAGACGGCATTGGCGCTCTTCAGGGTAAGGATTACCTCGTCCCACGTTTGCGTGCCCGGCGAGAACCCGAGATACTCTTTTGCGTAGAGAGGGCGACCTGAAAGCAAAACCGTTCCGATCAACAGTACTCCAAAAAATCCCGCTGCTATTCGTTGCATGTTGCCCCCCTCCTTCTTGACTTTTTTGCAAATGATGATTAGGCGTCTATTTTAGGCTTAATGTTTTGTCATTTTTTTTATCGGAAGTAATCATTTATGACTGCAAGGACCTCTCTCACTACCTGTCCTCACTGCGGATTTGTATCCGAAGATGACGAGATGTGTCGGGCATGTGGTGCCCTGTTCGAGGAGATCCCCGTAGTCCCGCCACGGGAGGTGATCATCATGCCCGAAACCTGCCCGCATTGTGGCTTTGAAACCGAGGACCCTGAATACTGCCCGGCCTGCGGCGCGCTCTTCGAGGAGGACGCCCCCGTGCGGCATGTCACCCTGACACAAGTCATCGAGGGCTTCTTCTCCTGGCTGCGGGACGGGGAAGTTCATGGGGTTGATAACGATGACATATTTGATGATATAGATGCCTCGGATGATCCCGGGTTAGCTTGTTTGCCTGGGAACTCCTATCATAACATCTGGTTAGCAAGCCATAACGAGGATTGACGCCGTTCTTTACTTCTCTATTTCTTCCCTCGAATGGTTGAAGGAGCATCCTTGGGGATAGGCCCAGGATCCGGTACGGAAACCCCTGCCTCCGGCTTGGGAGTCCCGGTAAAAAGATCGCT
>WFZC01000126.1 GCA_015489765.1 Desulfobulbaceae bacterium | reverse complement strand
TTAACTCCATCCTGGTGGCATTTGGCCAGGGCACCTGCAGGCCCCGGCGTCCCAAATGTGACAGCTGCGTCATCGCCGATCTCTGCCCGAAGAATGGTGTCACCCCTCGAAAGACCCGGCCGGATGATACCAAAAATACGGAAAAAAAGAACAACAAAGACGGGCTTTTTCTTGTCTCCTGGAATGTCAATGGCCTGCGGGCCGCCTTGAAAAAGGGATTTCTCGACAGCTTCTTTGAACTGGATGCCGACATATTCGCCTTGCAGGAAATCAAGGCCCTGCCCGATCAGCTGCCCGATGAAGTCCGGCAGATCCCCGGTTATCACGCCTTCTGGTATCCGGCCCAAAAAAAAGGATATTCGGGAACAGCGGTATTCAGTAAAACAGAACCCCTGTCCGTGCAATATGGCCTGGAGGAAGCTGATTTTGATGCCGAGGGCCGGGTACTGACTCTTGAATTTGCTGATTTTTTCTTTATAACCGCCTATTTTCCCAATGCCCAGCCCAAGTTGAAACGGATTGATTTCAAGCAGCGGTTCAACAACAGTATCCTGGCCCACATGGACCGTCTGGCCAAGAAAAAATCCGTGATCCTCTGCGGCGATCTCAACGTGGCCCACAAACCCATTGACCTTGCCAACCCCGAGGCCAACGAAAAAAATCCCGGCTACTCGCCGCAGGAACGGGCCTGGATGGATGAGGTTATCCGGGCCGGCTATGTGGATACCTTTCGCCTGTTCAACAGTGATCCCGGCCAGTACAGTTGGTGGAGCTATCGGTTCAATGCCCGGGCAAAGAATATTGGCTGGCGCATAGACTATTTTCTGGTCGATCCCGGCAGCCGCGGCCGGGTCATCGATGCGGCCATCCATGACGATATTACCGGCTCGGACCACTGCCCGGTCAGTCTGCGCTTCAAATGAGGAACATGAGCATGGCGGACCAAGGATATCGCATTGTTATTGCCGATGATCACAGCCTGATTCGCAAAGGGCTGCGTACCATTATTGAGCTCGAATCCGACATGCAGGTCATCGGCGAGGCGGGTGACGGCGAAGAATTATTGCAACTTCTCGCCCGTGAGCAACCGGACATGGTGATCATGGATATTTCCATGCCCAATTTAAACGGCATCGATGCCATCGGCAGGGTGCTGTCCCTCTATCCCGGGATCCGCATCCTGATTTTGACCATGCACCGGAACAGCCAGTATTTTTATAATGCCGTTTCCGCCGGCGCCCACGGCTACCTGATCAAGGATGATTCGGATACCGAGTTGCTGACCGCCATTGATACCGTCCGTTCCGGAAAAACCTATATCTCGCCGCAGCTCTCCTCCGAGGTCGCCGATACCATGCTCTCCGCCTTTCGTGAACATCGTGACCCATCCATTATCAGCCTGACTCCACGGGAACGGGATGTCCTTGGCCTTGTCGTCAAGGGCCATACCAGCAAGCAAATCGCTGATATTCTCTGCCTGAGCCCGCGCACCATTGACCATCACCGGGCCAGTCTCTTGAAAAAATTCAAGATGAAAAATACGGTCGACCTGGTGAAACATGTTGTCAAGAATTCGCTTCTTCCGGAATAATTTTAAGAGAACCTTGAAGGCGATCGTTATGGGAGGGCCAGGTAATCAGGCAACCGTGAAAAGGCCGGAGACAGGGTCGTGAAAAAGTGGGCCTGGTCGCTTGCCGACATTCTTGACCTGGAATTCTTTTTCAGCCGAGATCAGGAGCTTTCGGATCAAGGTGACGAGGAAACTTCTGCCGACCGGGACCGGCGAATATATCTTACCGTTAAGGACTCTTGTCCGCAGGAGAATGAAAACGGAAAACGTTCCTGCCTGCTGCGCAGCTGGCTGTCGGCCCGGCGCGCAGAAATCATCCGGAAAAAAAACGACGACAACATATTGCCGGGCCGATTGTTTAACGAGTTGATGCGAATCAGTTCCTGGGCCTTTTTCCTGCTCTCCTTTATCGGGGGCTGGGGCGCTGCCCTCTCCTATCTGCACTATGCCGGTAAAACGCCGGTCAACGTGGCCACCTTTCTGGCCATTTTTGTCGGCAGCCAGCTCCTTGTCCTGACCATTCTTCTTTTTTTTCTCGCCGCCGGCCGGTTGCGCACCCGGCCGCCCCTGCCCCTGACCTATGCTCTGGTCCGAAGAATGGTTTTTTACCTGGCCGCCAAAATCAGCCGCCTGGCCCCGCGGACCGGACCGGGCCGCCATCTTGCCGCCATCTCCGGCAGTTTTCACAGATACAGTGAACTGTACGGCCCGATTTTCATCCTGCCCTTTTTTTTACTAGTGCAGCTGGCGGCCATCGGTTTCAACCTCGGGGTGGAGGCCGCTCTCCTGCTCAAGGTGGTGGGCACGGACGTGGCCTTTGGCTGGCAGTCAACCCTTGCCGCCGGGGCAGAGGGTGTTTTTCACCTGGTGCGTCTCATTGCTCTGCCCTGGTCCTGGGCCCTGCCCGCCGGTATCGGCTATCCGACCCTGGAACAGATCCAGGGCAGCCGGATGGTGCTGAAAGAGGGAATCTATCATCTCAGCACCGGCGCCCTGGCCTCCTGGTGGCCCTTTCTCTGCCTCTGTGTCGCCGTCTACGGCCTGCTGCCCCGTCTCATCCTCTACTTCAGCGGCCGCATGGCCCTGAGTCGTCTCCTGGGCCGTCTCCCCTTTGACGCCGCCGCCCACAGGCAACTGCTGCATAAAATGACAACGCCCCGGCTTGCCACAACCGCTGCTGTTGAACAGAAAAGCGTTGAACAGAAAAGGGGACACAAACAGCCGCCGGCGATATCTGAACCTGAACCCGAACCTGCACAGGCGATCGATACGGGTGGAGGCGGACAGGCCCTGGTCCTGATCAGCGATGAAATATTTTCCGATTGTCCCCGGAAAGAATTTGCCGACCTGGTCCGGCGGCGAACAGGGGGTCAACCACAAAAATTTTTCGCTGTTGACGATTCCGGCCATGCCCGGAACGATTTTTTTGACGAAATCAAGCAGGCATTGGGGCCGGACATTGACACCATCCTTATCCTTCAGGAGGCCTGGCAGCCGCCCATTGAGGAATTTTTCGCCTTCCTGGATGATCTGCGGCGGGTAATCGGGAAAAAAATCCTGATCACCATCCTCCTTATCGGCAAGCCTGCCCCGCACACCATCTTGACGGAAGCTCGGGACCGGGATTATACCATCTGGCAGGAGAAGATTACCAGAAAAGGTGATCCCTACCTGCAATGCCTCCGTCTGCTTAACCCACAATAATGAAATCAAAAATTCCTGAATTTGCCGTTGTCGGCCATCCCAACGAGGGGAAATCTTCGGTGCTCTCTACCCTGGCCGAGGATGACAGTGTGCGCATCAGCCCCATCCCCGGAGAGACCAGGGAATGCCGCCGCTTCCCGGTACGCATAGATGGACGGGAAATAATTGCCTTTATCGATACACCCGGCTTCCAGAACCCGCGCCGCAGCCTGCAATGGATGCGTGAATATAAGGGACCTGATGAACGGTTGCTGATTGATTTTATTAGCGCCCATGAAAATGATCCCGCCTTTCACGATGACTGCCGTCTCCTACGGCCCCTGATCAACGGCGCCGGCATCATCTTTGTTGTCGATGGTTCACGTCCTGTGCGCAACATGGACCGGGCAGAGATGGAAATCCTGCGGCTCACCGGACGTCCACGCATGGCCATTATCAACAACAAGGAGGAGGAAACGGGCTTTCTTGACCAGTGGCAGCTTGAATTTCGCAAACATTTTAATGCTATCCGCGTATTCAACTCCAATCGTGCCACCTATGCCGAGCGCATTGCCCTGCTGGAAAGCCTGAAGGCCATTGACCAGGAGATTGAAGAAACCCTGGAATTCGTGATCCAGGCCTTTGCCGAAGACTGGTTGGCAAGAAACCGAAAAACCGCCGATCTCATTATCACCCTGCTCAAAGAGGTCCTTTCTTATCAACGGGCCGTATCACCGCCTGCAGGCAAGGATGAAGAAGAGGTTCGCAGAAAATTGCGGCAGAAGTTCAACCAATTTGTCCGCAAGCGGGAACGGGCGACCTATCAGCGGATTCGCCGCTTGTTCAAGCACAATATTTTTTCCCCCCAACTCCCCGCCCATTCCATCCTCAACGAGGATATTTTCGCGGAAAAAACCTGGCGCTTTCTCGGCCTGACCAGCAGGCAACTGGTCCTGGCCGGGGCGCTCAGCGGCGCAGCCCTGGCAGCCGGTATAGATGTGGCTGCCGGTGGTGCCTCCCTGGGTATTTTTACCGCCATGGGTGGTGTTGTCGGCGCTGCCGCAACCGCTGCCAAGGGAAAAAACCTGTTGACCGGGACCAAATTGCTCGGTATCAGGCTGGACCATGAACAACTGCGCATAGGGCCGGTAAAGTCGCCACAGATGATGTATATCCTGCTGGACCGGGCGCTGCTGTTTTATCACTGGATTATCAACTGGGCCCATGGCCGCAGGGATTATCCGCACCGGGACAAGACCGGGCAAACAGAGTTGGAAAAACGGGAAATGACCGCAGGCTGGTCACGGGAGGAACAACGGATTTGCGAGCAATTCTTTCAGGCCGTCACCACCAACGATGAAGCGGCCCTGATCAGTCGAACCGGCGAGATGCGCAGGCTGCTGATGAAAAAACTGTCCGCCCTATCGACAAAAGAAAAAGGCAAACCGGTGAGCGCCGGATAGGGCAATCAACCCAGGGCCTGGTAGATGGCGCGAAGAAAACGGGTGCGCTGCACCGGTTTCTGCAAAACGGTGTGGATGCCGATTTCCCGGGCCTGCTGCCGGTTTAAGGCAGCGCTGTAGCCCGTGCAGAGAATAACAGGCAGTTCCGGCTTGATCGTCAATGCCTCACGGGCAATTTCCGCGCCCGTCATTTTGGGCATGGCCATATCGGTGATCAACAGATCACAACTCTCCGGGTCTGCTTTGAGCGCGGCCAGGATATCCCGGCCGCGGCTAAAAGATAGAACAGTATAGCCGGAATCCTCCAGAAAGGTCTTCATCACGTCCCGCACCGGCTCCTCATCATCGACCAGCATGATTGTCTGCCCCTTGCCCCTCGGAACAGAGGATATTGTCGCAAGTGGTTGCGGTCTCGTCTGTCGGTCGATGGCGGGAATAAAGATGCGAAAGGTGGTGCCGGCATCAATGGCGCTGCTTACTTCAATCTTTCCCTTGCAGTTGTTGATTATGCCGTGCACCAGGGCCAGGCCGAGCCCGGTGCCATGCTTTCGGGAGCGGGTGGTGAAATAGGGCTCGAAAATTTTGTCCCGGGTCGCCTCATCCATGCCACAGCCCGTGTCCGTTACTTCCAGCACCGCGTACATCCCCGGCGCTGACAGTTCCGAATCAGAAAGATCATCTCCATCAGTGATTTCACGATCAAAGAGACGAATGCTCAAGGTGCCGCCCGTCTCTTCCATGGCCTGGTAACTGTTGGTACCCAGGTTCATCACCACCTGATGAATCTGGGTCGGGTCAGCGAAAACAACGGCCCGGCTCTTGAGTTCTATCGTCATTTCTATGGTTGCCGGAATGGAGGAGCGCAACAGTTTACAGGCCTCTTTGACGATGACGGCCAGGGGAAATGGTTTTTTCTGTTGATCGGCCTTGCGGGAAAAGGTCAGGATCTGTTGCACCAGGTCACGGGCCCGGCGGGCGGCGGTCAGGGAATCACCAAGATACTTCTTCAGCTTGACCTCATCACCGATCCGCATCTGGGCCAGTTCGAGATAGCCAAACATTGCCGAAAGAATATTATTGAAATCATGGGCGATCCCTCCGGCAAGCGTGCCAATGGCCTCCATCTTCTGGGCCTGACGCAGATCATCTTCCATCTGTTGCGCTCTTGTGATATCGGAGAGCATGCCTTCAATATATTGGGCTTTACCGGCATTATCACGCACCAGACGCGCCGTCAGGGTGATAGTCAGGTTACCTCCCTTTTTATGGCGCATTTCAGCATGGAAATTGGTCACAAAACCTTGCTCTTTCAACTCCTCGATCAGGCGGAGCCGCTGCTCCTGATCGACCCAGAGCTCCCGTCCCGTGTCCGTGCAACGGGCAATGCATTCTTCCGGGGAGGAATAGCCGAAAATTTTTGCCATGGCAGGATTTGCCGTCAGTATCTTTCCTTCCAGGGTTTCCTGAAAGATACCCTCCATGGAACCCTCGAAAATGGACCGATACCGCTTTTCCGAATCTTCGAGCTGTTTTTTTTGCTCGGCGATTCTTCCGGCCATGGTATTGACTTCTTCTATGATCGCGTTCAGTTCCAACTGCGGGGCCGGTGGCAGCGGCTGGGTATAATCACCGGCGGCTATCCTGCGGATACCCTGCGTCAACAGTTGCAGCGGTTTGGTCAGCCAGTTATGCATGAACAGGTCAATGGCCACAAGAATAACCAGTAACAGGACGATAATGATAATAAAACCGGTGGTAATTGTTTCCTGCTGCCGTTTCCTCAGTTGCTGATCGCTGAAATAGAGGGTAACGGTGCCAATTTCCCGGCCCTTGGCCTTTAGGACCTTCTGTTTGCGGATGAGCTTGCTGGTTGGCCCGTTGATTTCATCAATCAGCACGTCGCCATATTCATTTTTTACGGTAATACCCTGAACAAAATCGGTTCCATCAAGGTAGACACGGGCAATATGATTGAGTGTTTGATTATCAAAATTGTAAAGGGGGAGAAAAAACATCTCCCCGGCCTCATTTATGACCTGATTTGCCTTGATTTCAACGTCCCTGGCCAGTTTCCTGCTGGAGAGAACCTGGTAGGATAAACTCAAAACAAGGGTCATGACGATGACGATACAGGTCAGACCGAAACCCAGGTCCCTGGCAATGGAACGGCGTGAAAAAAAAGCTGGGGAAGGAGAGGTCATGGGAAAATAGCTGTCATGGAAATTGCCGGTTCGATTTACCGAAATCTTTGAATATACCAGGACGCGGCCTCGTCAAGACCGCCGGCAATGGAGTATTCGGGTTCATAACCGATCATTCGGCGGGCCTTGCTGATATCGGCCAGGGAATGGCGGACGTCGCCGGGCCGGAAATCACGATAGATGGGTTGGGCCGTGGCCGCCGCCGGAAAATGGGGCTGCACCCGCTCCTGGATCAGTGCATACAACTCATTGAGACTGGTCCGCTCCCCAAAGGCGACATTATAGACCTGGTCCGCGGTCTCCTCACCTTCGGCGGTGGCAGCCATGATATTGGCCTGGACGCAGTTGTCGATATAGCAGAAATCACGGCTGGTTTTGCCATCACCGTTTATATAGACCGGCTCACCGCTCAGCAAGCCGGCAAACCACTTGGGAATTACCGCCGCATAGGCGCCGTCCGGGTCCTGGCGTCGTCCGAAAATATTGAAATAGCGCAGGCCGATGGTGGCAAAGCCGTAGGTCCGGGCAAAGACCCGGGCGTAGAGTTCATCCACCAGCTTGGTGACGGCATAGGGGGAAAGGGGATTACCGATATTTTCCTCCACCTTGGGCAAGTCCGGATGATCGCCATAGGTGGAACTGGAGGCAGCATAGACCATGCGGCCGACGCCCGCATCCCGGGCCGCCACCAGCATGTTGAGAAAGCCGGTAATATTGTTTGCATTGGTCGTGATCGGGTCTTCAATGGACCTGGGGACCGATCCCAGGGCCGCCTGATGGAGAACATAATCAACATTCCGACAGGCCCGGTGGCAGGTCTCAAGGTCTCGGATATCCCCTTTTATGAAGGTAAATCGCCGCCACTGTTCATCACCGACAAGGGAGCGCACCTCATCCAGATTATGTTGAAAGCCGGTGGAGAAGTTGTCCAGGCCGATGACCTGCTGATCAAGCTTCAACAAGGTTTCCAGCAGGTTTGACCCGATAAATCCGGCTACTCCGGTCACCAGCCAGGTTTTGGGTTGCTCCCGCAGTTCTTCCTGTCTTTTGGTATACAGCATTGCAATCTCCGGTGCGTTCCTGAATAATTATTTTTCCGGGCTCCTTGAAATAGTGTACTATGCACCTGCGGACGAAAAATGTCAAACTCCATTCCCACAGGAATCAACGGGTCATGGCAGAGCGGAAAATTATTCATATTGACATGGATGCCTTTTTTGCCTCGGTCGAGCAGCTCGACAACCCGGAGCTGCGTGGTCTGCCGGTTATTGTCGGCGGCGATCCCGCCGGACGCGGCGTGGTTGCGGCCTGTTCCTACGAGGCCCGTCGTTTTGGCATCCACTCGGCCATGAGCTGTGCCCGCGCCAGGCGCCTCTGCCCGCAGGCTCGCTTTGTGCGGCCGCGCAAGGAGCGCTATCGTGAAATATCCGGCCGGATCATGGATATCTTCAGAGGCTATGCGAACAAAATCGAACCCCTCTCCATTGACGAGGCCTTTCTTGATGTGACAACCAACCTGAAAAACATTCCCTCGGCCACCTGGACCGCCCATGCCATCCGCAGGGACATTTATACAACCATCGGCCTGACGGCTTCGGCCGGAGTTTCCTGTAATAAATTTCTGGCCAAGATTGCCTCGGACATGAACAAGCCCGACGGCCTGACGGTGATCACACCTAAGCAGGCGTTGCCCTTTCTCCGCAGTCTGCCGATCAGAAAATTTTACGGGGTGGGCCGGGTCACGGAACAGCGCATGCTGGCCATGGGCATCAACACCGGGGCCGACCTGCTGCGGTATTCACGGCAGGAACTTGTCAATCGATTTGGAAAGTCGGGAAATTTTTTCTATGATGTCGTCCGCGGCAATGATAACCGCCCTGTCTGTCCCCGGCAGGGCCGAAAATCCATCGGCAGCGAAGTGACGTTGCAGGAAGACCTGGCAGACAGGGAACAGATGCTGACCATTCTCGCCCGGATTGCCAGCCGAGTTGCCGGAACGCTGGCGGAGAAAAAACTCTCGGCCGCAACTCTTATCGTAAAAATCCGCTACAGCGATTTTGTCACCATCACCCGTTCCCGGACCCTGCCGACCAGGTTCAGCACCGATGAGGAGATGATGGCCGTGGTCCCCGGGTTGCTGGCAACCACGGAGGCGGGTACAAAAAAGGTGCGTCTGCTGGGCCTGACGGCAACGAATCTGTGCTCATGCAACAGGCACACTCCCAGGCAGCTGCAACTGCCGTTTCCAGAACACCCGCAGGCAGGGACCGCCCGTGAACGGTCGATCTTTTCTCAGCAGTCTACCTTACGTCATGTTTAGTCCTTTTTTTCATCGTACCGCCCTTGCGGAGCAGATAGATTTTGATCAACTAAGGAAACGTTTTGATCCGGCCATGACCAAAAAACTGGCGGTGATCAAGCTGCCGCCATCCTTCTGGATGCAGGACCCGAAAATCAATCCGCGAGCGGACCACCTGCTCTGGGCCGCCCTGCTGCTCGATGATCCCGAACGGGCAGCGCTTGCCTTTTCGGCAATGGCCGTGGAACATGAAGAGCGACGCAGAAAACAGGGAACAGGTGAAGCACCGGGAATCGACAAGGTGCTTGCCAATACCGTCCAGGAACTCCTGCAGCTCATTCCCCTGGCGAATCAGGAGCTGCGGTTGCGCATTTGCCGACTTGCAGGACGTATTGCACCATGAATGAAGTGACACTCGGCATAGCCGTTTTGCTGGCAACTGGCCTTCTCTGCGCAAAGATCGTCCAACTGATCAAGCTACCCTCGGTAACCGGATTTATTTTGGCCGGACTGGTTCTCGGGCCATCCGGACTGGGCCTGTTGACCATGGAAACCATTGGTCACCGACTGGACCATTTTACCCAGATAGCACTGATGCTCATCGCCTTTGGCATCGGCGAACATATTGAACTGCGAAAACTCGGCGATGTGGCAAGGGATGTGGGATACATCGCGGTTGTCCAGGCCCTGGCCGCATTTCTCCTGGTCACCGCCGGTACCTTGGCGACGGCCCATTTCCTGGGTTTTTCAGAAGGCCTTTTCCGGGAGCAGTTGATCCTGGCCCTGCTGCTTGGCGCGGTGGCCGTGGCCACCGCGCCGGCGGCGATTCTGCATGTAGTGCGGGAACTCGGCGCGCGCGGACCGTTGACCGCCACCCTTATGGCCGTGGTTGCCGTGGATGATGGTCTGGCCATTATGATCTTCGGTATGGCGGTTTCCGCCGCCCATCAGCTTGCAGGACACGGCGGCAGCTCGTTTCTTTCCTCGGTCATCGCATCATGTGCGGAAATAATTTTTTCAATCGCCATGGGCGTGGCCACCGGCCTGATAATAGATTTTGTCCTCCACAAGCTGCATAACCGGGAGGAAATGCTCACCGCCGGCCTGGCGCTGCTGCTTCTCTGCGGCGAAACCACCCGCATGCTCCACCTCTCTCCCCTGCTGGCGGGCATGATGGCCGGTTTTATTCTGATCAACCGGGCCGAGCGCGACGTCCGGCTTTTCAGGGCCATCAACGGTTTTGAACCCCCTGTCTATGTCCTCTTTTTTACCCTGGCCGGTGTGCATCTTGATATTTCCGCCCTGCACTCCGCCGGCCTGCTCGGGCTGGTCTATATTGTGACCAGAATTGTT
>WFZC01000125.1 GCA_015489765.1 Desulfobulbaceae bacterium | reverse complement strand
ATCACCGTGCTTTCAACCGATGATCCCCTGGGTAACCATGATGTTCCCATCCCGGAAGAGAATGATCTGGAAGGCAATTATCTCTGTAGCCGGCAAAATAATCCCCGCTGGCAGATGTGTATGCCCTGCGGGAATGCGAACCGTGATGATCCGTGGCAGGAATGTCAGGGGCAATGATCGGTTGATGATATTGCCGGTTCATGGCCGGGAAAAGTCATTGACTTTCAACTTGCTGTTCTGTAATGATTATCCTGATATGCAGGTGTGGGATTGCCGGTTTGTCTTTTACGGTATTGTTATTTGCTCAGGTCATTCCATCCTATTTACCTGGTCCGTATCAAGGTGGGAAAAGATGAAATTTCATCTTGATCATGCTATAGTGTAAGAGGAAAATAAAAGTTGGAAGGGAAAGGTAGTGCTTCCTTATCAATGGAGTAAAAGAGAAAAATGTCACCCCGCCCAAAAAAGAGTCGTCGCTGCGAGGGCAAGGTTTGTTGCAAGGCGTTTAAACCGACCGGGATTTCTCTTCCCGAGCTGAAAAAGATTACCATGTATCGGGATGAGTTGGAAGTGTTGCGCCTTTGTGATTTTGAAGGCCTGTTTCAGGAACAGGCCGGTGAGAGGATGGGAGTTTCCCGGGGCACAGTCCAGCGAATTCTGACATCGGCGAGGAAAAAAACAGCAGAGGCACTGACAACGGGTGCCGCCATTGTCTTTGATGATGATCAATAAGGCCCCAACCGCAAATGTATATGTGATATCCCGCAGGTGATATCCGCCAGCGGGTATCAGTAAAGGAAATCCCTCCTTCGGGCTGATTATTCTCCTGCAAAATTCCTTGCCAAGTTAACATTTTTTTATGGTCCAATTCCCACTCCCATGCGGTTGAGACTACCGCTGTGATCCCTCTTTTCTTTACGTAAAACTATTCATCGCCCGTGGATATTTCATCCTTACGGTGAATACATTCAACTCTTGAACAGGATATTCTTTTTTTTACCATGCGTTATTCACAATTACTGGTACCGACAATAAAGGAAACCCCGGCCGAGGCCGAAGTTATCAGCCATCAGCTTCTTCTCCGCGCCGGTTATATCAGGAAGCTGACCTCCGGACTCTATACCTATCTTCCCCTGGGCCTGATGGCCCTGCAGAGGGTTGCCGCCATAGTCCGCGAAGAGATGAACCGGGCCGGCGCCCAGGAGTTGCTCATGCCCATGGTCCAGCCTGCTGATCTCTGGCAGGAATCCGGGCGCTGGCAGAAATATGGGCCCGAACTCCTTCGTTTCAAGGATCGGCACGGGCGCGACTACTGCCTTGGCCCGACCCATGAAGAGGTAATTACCGATATCGCCCGCAGGGAATTGCAGTCCTATCGGCAGTTGCCGACCAACCTCTACCAGATTCAGACCAAGTTCCGGGACGAGATACGGCCCCGATTCGGCCTGATGCGCGGGCGGGAATTTGTCATGAAAGACGCCTATTCCTTTGATGCCGATGATAAGGGCGCTTCCATCAGTTATGAGAAGATGAAAGAGGCGTATCATCGGATTTTTGCCCGTTGCGGCCTCTCGTTTCGTGCCGTGGAGGCGGATACCGGTTCCATCGGCGGCTCCTATTCCCATGAATTTATGGTCCTGGCCGACACCGGCGAGGACACCCTGGTGATATGCAACGATTGTGATTACGCGGCCAATGTGGAAAAGGCGGCGGTTGTCCTGCCCGAGGCGGATACCCCGTCAGAGGAAAAACAACCGCTGGCCAGGGTTGAAACACCGGGCATGAAAAAGGTGGAACGGGTGGCGGATTTTCTTGGCGTCTCGCCACGGGACATCATAAAGACCATGATCTTCCTGGTTGACGGGGAGCCGGTGGCAGCCCTTGTTCGAGGTGACCGGCAGGTGCAGGAGGTGAAGTTGAAAAATCTTCTCCATGCCACCGAAGTTGAGCCCATGGCCGATGACGAGGTGTGGAAACAGACGAAACTGCCGGTTGGCTACATGGGACCAGTGAATATCCCTGTCAGGCTGATTGCCGACCAGGAGGTGATGCGGATGGTAAACGGTGTCGCCGGCGCCAATGAAAAGGGCATGCATTTGACCGGGGTCAATCCCGGCCGGGATTTTGAGCCGGAACTGGTTGGCGACTTGCGCCAGATCACCACCGAGGACGGCTGCCCGGTCTGCGGGGGGGGATTGTCGCTTACCGAGGGTATTGAGGTCGGTCATATCTTTAAACTGGGAACAACCTATTCAAAGGCCATGAAGGCGACATTCCAGGACCGGGACGGGGTGGAAAAACCATTTGTCATGGGTTGTTACGGGATTGGTGTCAGCCGGGTCGTTGCCGCGGCCATTGAGCAGAATCACGATGAGAACGGGATAATATTTCCCCTGCCCCTGGCCCCGTTTCAGGTCATCGTCCTTAACCTTGGTGTAAAAGATGCATCCATCAGTGAAGCAGCGGAACGGTTGTACACAGACCTGCAGGCCAGGGGGGTTGAGGTGCTGCTCGATGACAGGGATGAACGACCCGGCTCCAAGTTCAAGGATGCCGATCTGCTCGGCATTCCGTATCGAGCAACGGTGGGCAAGACCTTTGCAAAGGAGGGCATGATCGAGCTGCGCCTGCGGGCAAGCGGCGAGACAATCATGCTGCCTTTTGCCGAAGCCGGTGCCGGTATTGCAGCCATGATCGAACAGGAACTGCAGAAGGTGCAAGATGTATAATGTCTGATTTCAAGGGGTTATATTCTATAGCCGCAGGCTACCTGCACGGGGTCGATCTTGCGCCCCTTAAAGAGGCCTATCGCTTTGCCGAAAAGCGGCATGCCGGCAAACTCCATGCCTGCGGCGAACCCTACATCCAGCATCTGCTTGAAGTGGCATCGATTCTCGCCTCCATGAAGATGGACCGGGAGACGATCATCGCCGGACTTCTGCACGGAGTGCTCAAAGAGCGGGTTGCTACCTTTGCCGAGCTTGAAAAACGGTTTGGCCATGATGTGGCCAATATTGTTGATGGCACCACCAAGATCACCAATGTTCGCTATAACGCGCATCTGGCCGATCATGCGGAAAATATCCGTAAACTTTTTTTGGCCATGGGAGCGGATATCCGTGTTCTGCTGGTCAGACTGGCAGACCGCCTCCAGGACATGCTGACCCTGGCATCGGCGCCAGAGGAGCTTCGCCGCCATGTCGCCCGCGAGACCATGGACCTGTACGCGCCACTGGCCAGCCGGCTGGGTATTGACTGGATGAAGAGAGAACTGGAGGATTATTCCTTTTCCTATCTCTTTCCCGTGGAGTATCAGGAGATTACCTCCCATCTTGAAAGTACGCTCTCCGAGCGGCAGGCCTATGTGGACGAGGTCATCGGCATCCTGGGCGAGAAGCTGAAGCAGAATAATATCCGTCCGTTACGCATCATTGGCCGTCCCAAACATCTCTATTCCATCTATAAAAAGCTGGTGGCCCAGAATATTCCCCTGGAACGGGTCTACGACAAGGTGGCCTTCCGGATCATTGTCGACACAGTCAAGGAATGCTATCAGGCCCTGGGAACCGTGCACGCCGAATGGACTCCGGTGCCTGGCCGGATCAAGGACTTTATCAGCGCGCCCAAGTCAAATAACTACCAGTCCCTGCACACCACGGTCGCCGGTCCACGCGGCCATTTTATCGAGATCCAGATCCGTACCGAGGAAATGGATCGGGTTGCCCAGGAGGGTATTGCCGCCCATTGGGCCTACAAGGAGGGACAGAAGATCTCCAGTAGCGATGCCCGCCTGTTCAAGGAGTTGAAAACACTGGTTAAAACATTGCAGGAGGTGGAAGACCCCAATGAGTTCATGGACTCGGTCCGGGGTGAACTCTTTGAACCGGATGTCTATGCCCTGACCCCGACCGGCGAGGTGCGTGAACTGCCCCGGGGGTCCACGCCTATTGATTTTGCCTATGCCATTCATACCGCGGTTGGTGATTCCTGTGTCGGCGCCAAGGTGAACGGGCAGCTGGTGCAACTCAAACATGAGTTGCAAAATGGCGACATTGTCGAAATTCTGACCGCAAAAAATCAGCATCCCAAGCGGGCCTGGCTGCAACAGGTCAAGACCAGCAGGGCCAGGACCAGGATTCGCCATTGGCTCAGGCGAGAGGAAAAGGAACGGGCCTTGAAGCTTGGCCGTGAGATTTGTGAACGGGAGCTGAAAAAGCATGACATCACCTTGAAACGGCTGATTAAATCCGGTCAGATTCGTTTGCTGCTCAAAAAGCTTCGCTGTAACAGCCTCGATGATATGCTGGCAAAGGTTGGGTCCGGAAAAATCAGCCTGCGGCAACTGCTCAGGGCCCTGGAACCCGACGAGGCGCGGGAAGAGGAAAACCGAAAGCGCCAGGATGAGCTACTGGAAAAGATCGGCCGGGAGGAGGAAGCAACTGGTAAATCAATTTTCCGGGAAGGCATAGATATTGAAGGCATTGATGATATGCTCGTCAAGGTGAGCCAATGCTGCAAGCCGGTGCCCGGAGATGATATCATGGGATTTATTACCACCGGTTCGGGCATCTCCATCCATAAGGCCGATTGTCCCAATCTGCTGGCCACGGACCCGCAGCGGCGGATTCCGGTGACCTGGTCGTCCACCGGCCAGGCCAGGCACAGGGCTGAATTACGGATCCGGGTGGAAAACAGGCGTAATATTCTTGCTGAAATCAGCGGTGCGATTTCCGCTGATGATGCCGATATTGTCGAGTTCAAGGCCCGGACAACAAATGATAACGTGGCCCAGCTCAGTGTGGTTGTGGAAGTGGCGGACCTTGACCATCTGCGGCAGCTGCAGGCGCATTTGCAGCAGATGCCCGAGGTCATCGAGGTGCGCAGACAGTAGGGTGGTATGAGGGCATGATAATCTGTGAGGTTTGCGGCAATGAATTTGATCTGCAGATGACCATTTGCCCCTATTGCGGGACTGGTGTTGACCGGCAGGTCAAGCGCAGGAGAGGGGACAGGCACCGGCTGATTAACCTGGAACGGGGCTTGCCGACCGTTGCCCAGGCCCTGGTCCGGCTTGATAATGAAATAGAAATCTCCGTCAAGCAGGGGTTTCGCCTGCTGACCCTGATTCACGGCTATGGCTCCAGTGGCAGGGGTGGGGCGATAAAAGATGCGGTCCGTCGCCAATTACAGTATTATAAACACTTGCGACGTATCAATGATGTGGTTGCCGGCGAGGAGTTCAGCACCCGGTCCGGTCCGGGCCGTCAGCTTCTCCGGCGTTTTCCGACCCTGACAACCCATAGGGATTTGAATAGGCATAATCCCGGCATAACCGTGGTTGTTTTATGATCGTTTTTTCTCTGTTAAAAAGATGTATTTTCTCCCATGGTTACATGACGTTGCTTATGGGGTACTTAAAATCCTTTATTTCAAGGAGCACAATATGAAAAAAATTAGTTGTGGAATTTGCCTGGTCCTGCTCGTGGCCACAACGGCCTTTTCGGCGGACAAGGCAAGCGAGTTGAAGAGCGAACAACAAAAACTGAGCTATGCCATGGGGCTTGACCTTGGTGCTTATTTCAAGGGCTTGGGTGAAAAATTTGATCTGGATGTTCTTCAGCGTGGTATCTCCGATGCCTACAATGGCAAGAAACCCCTGATGAGCGCTGAAGAGGCGGCAGCGGTGCAGAAAAAATTTGCTGCCAGGCAGCAGGAAAAGCAGATCCGGGAAACCGTGGCCATGGTGAAAAAGAACCGGGATGCCGCAGAAAAGTTTTTGGCTGAAAATAAAAAGAAAGAGGGCGTCAAAGTCACCAAATCGGGTTTGCAGTACAAGGTGATCAAACAGGGCAAGGGAAAGAAACCCGGCCTGCAGGATATGGTCAAGGTACATTACAGGGGTACCCTGATAAACGGCAAGGAATTCGACAGCTCCTATAAGCGCAACCAGCCAGCCGAGTTCCGGGTGGGACAGGTGATTGCCGGCTGGCAGGAGGCGTTGCAGTTAATGAATGTCGGCTCCACCTATGAGATTTATCTGCCGCCTGACCTGGCTTATGGGGACCGGGGTGCGCCGCCGGTGATTGAGCCCGGTTCCATGTTGATTTTCCAGGTGGAATTGCTGGATATTGCCACGCCGGGGAAAAAGGCTCCGGCAGCCAAAGCTGAAAAAGAAAAGGTGAAAAAGACGAAATAGAAGCTGGAAGGATGTTGAGGAGTTTAAGCCAGAATTCTGAATACTGGACATGACACTGACCCGCCATCTTTGATGGCGGGTTGAGGAGTGATGGTATGGGAAAGAAAAAAAGCAAAAAAAAGGGAAAAAAGAAATGCTGCGGGAAATATCTGAAAAAGGGAAAACATTGCAGTAAGTGTCCTTTGCAGATAAAGGAAAAATGTAAGAAAAAGTCGAAGAAAAAAGACCAAAAAAAGGACGAAAAAAAGAAAAAGAAAGAGAAGAAGGCAAAGAAGAAAGAGAAAAAGAAGTAAAGCCTGTCAGGCCATATCAAAGAGATGCCTGCAGGCCTTCCAGCAAGACAAACCTGCCCAGGGTAGTGACGTTGCAGGGGAAGCTGCCGACAAACAGGAGATTGTCGCAGAGACCGCCGGAGAGGTAGAGCCGATCCGGAGAACCGGCAAAACGGTAGGCATTGCGGGCAATGCCGCGTACAAATTTTGCCACGGCTTCGGTTTCCGATAGTCCCGAAATCACTGCGTCAAAGATATTGCTCATACCCAGGACGCCGCAGGTGATGGAAAAGCCTGTGTCCGGTACCGGTATGTCGCCATAGTCCAAATCGTAATATTTGGCCAGCAGCTCGATGGTAAATCCCATCGAGGCCCCGCACTCCGCATTCCAGCCCATATCCACGACCCGCCCCTTGCTGTAGCGGACAAATTTAATGTCCCGACTGCCGCAGTCAAGAAGAACAAAGTCCTCATTTCCTATGATTTTTTCCCCGCCGCGGGCAAGGGCCGTCAACTCGTTGATACTCTTCCTGCTCCTGCGGGCCGCATTGTGGCCTGTGGCCAGGTCCGCCATGAAGCCGGCTTCAAGGTCACGGGTGGCGATAATCTCCGGTCCCCGATCGCCTGTCGCGGTATCAAGGATCTTGCAATAGGATGTCCCGAAATCGGCCAGCAGCATGTTTTTTCTTTCAACTTTTTTATTTCTTTGACAACAAGGGTTGCGATAGTTCAAGGAATGCCCCGATTTTGGCCCGGGCGCTGGAACCGGCTGTGACGTCGCAGTCCAGATAGAGTCCCTGCGGGTGTTGATCGGCCAGAAATTTTGCCAGCGCGGTCTTGGCGCAGAACGATTGGGCAAAAAACACCGTTGGCACCTCTGGATTGACGTATGATTCCAGCTCAAGGTCAGCCGGGGTCTTGTTTTCCATGCAACGGGTCCAGCCGTAAACATGGGTGGTGTCGGGGAAAAGGGTCAGCAGGCTGAAGTCCCGTGGTGGGACGCCCCAGAATCCAGCGGTTGCTTTGCAGGCGGCAGGACCTTTTTCCGGTTCCGGTACAAGGACCCCGGCCGTGATGGCCTTCATTTTTGCAAGCAGGGGCATCTGTGCCCTGCACAGGGGCGTGCCGACACCCTCCATGTCCTGGTTGCGGGTGCAATGTATGGGAATGGAGAGCATGTTCTTCAATATGGTGGCGACATGCAGGGCGCAGTCACATTTTCCAGGACCGACATCAATATAGATGCGGTCCAGATGCAGATGCATGGCATTGAGGACCACGGTGCGCAGAACAGCGCAATAGACGCGGGGCAGGTGGGAGGCGGTCAGGTCCAGTGAGGTTCGGACCTGCGGTTCGTCGAGATCAAAGATCCGCACCCGGCGCCGGTGCAGATCGCCAATCACCGAACGGGGCGGGATACCGACGATGCCAACTCTTTCCGTCATGATACCAGGACTAATGGGTGAAAATTAACTGTCTTCCCGCAGCAGTAAAATAATGCCAACGGTGGTGATCAGGATATGGATGGAAAAAGAGGCGGGCAGGGGATGGATATAGCCGGCCTTGGCCAGTGATTGCAGAGTCCCCCAGGCGCCCCAGCAACCGAATGCCAGTCCGCAGCTGACCGGAATGGCCAGCGACAGGTCCCTGCCCCAGGCCCGGTAGACAAAAAGCAGGAGCGGCAGGCCAAGGACAAGCAGCGGTACGCCAAGCAGAATATAGGAAATGCGGCCATAAAATTCCGTCCAGGCCTTGTTTTTTTCATCCGGAGCCTGTTTTTGCCGTGCCTCCTGGTACAGGCCGGTAAGGGAGAGTTCCAGGGAATGATATTTTGGGACGAAAAAGTTGGATGGCTTTTCCTGGAAGTGAAAGATTTTTTTACCAAAGACTTCTGTTGTGAACGAGTTACCCTGACCGCGTGTCTGGACCTGGCCCTTGACAAGGGTCCAGACATCGTCTTTCCAGGCTGCCTGCTCAGCGGCCACCAGGGTGGTCAGTTGATACCTGGGGTTCCAGGCGGCAAAGGAAAAATAGCGGAAATCATTTTTTTTCCTGTCCGGCCTGGCAAAGGAATAAAAGCCGTCCCGGCCGCGATAATAGTAGCGACCGTTTCTGAAGATACCCAGGGCAACCCGGCCCTTGACCTCCTTGTTCCAGATATGATTGGTAATGGTAACGGTCTTTGGCAGAACGAATTGAGCCATGCCCAGAAAAAGCAGGGTAACAACGATACCGGCCCCGATGATCGGGGTTGTGATTTTTTTTAGGGGAATGCCGGCGGCTTTCAGGGCGATCAGTTCATTACTGTGATTGAGAATTCCCAGGGTGACCACCCCGGCAAGCAGGATGCAGACTGGGCCCATTTGCTCGAGAATAAAGGGGATGCTGAGAACAAAAAATTTAATGACCAGGGCCATGGACTTGCCCTTTTCCATGAAGTCGTCAATTTTTTCAAAGAAATCAATCAGCACATAGATGGCGATAAAGCCTGCCACCAGCATGAAAATATTTTTGACAAACTGCTGAAGGATATAGCGATTCAGAAGGTTCACTGCTCAGTCGTCCATACCGTGTCTTTTTAAGGAGATTTCTTTTTCTGCGCCCATGGGGGCTTTTTGGAGAGCCTTGGTATACCGATAAATTGTTGTGACGATAAATCGCATGTAGTACCCTTTGCCTGCATTTTGGTCAAGGAATACCTCATTGGCTCTATCAGAGTAACCGGTGGATCATTACGTTCAAATTATCTATGCAGACAGAGATGCCGGAAGGATAAAGACATGAAAAATATTACAGACCAACAGCCCCTGGTGACAGAAATTTCCGTTGTTACCGAGCCGCCGAGCCTGCAGGATAATACCGCGGACATCGACCGGCTGCGCATTGGCGCCCGCAAAAAATTACCGCCCGCCCTTGAAGCTCGTCCCCTGGTTGTTCCTTTTGCAGCCATGGCCGGGCTTGGACGCCGGTTTCGCCAGGCCGGTTTTGGTGGAAACGCCCTGGTCAACGTCCTGCCCCATGAGTTGCAGCTTGTCGATTTTCACCAGGAGATATCGGCAAATATTCCGGCCATGGCCCTTGATCTGGGCACAACCCACCTTGAGGCGACTTTGGTTGATTTGACCGGTGGTGAAATCATGGCCCATGCCCATGCCGCCAATGGTCAGATGCGGTATGGCGCCGACATTTTAAGCCGTATCCACTATGCCGAAGGCCATGATGAAGGCTCAAGCGGTCTGGTCAGGTTACAGCAGGCCGTGGTAACGACCATCAATAAAATGGTTGATGACCTTGCGGGCCAGGCCGGGATACAGCAGGAAGACATCCGCGCCCTCAGCGTTTCCGGCAATACCACCATGGTCCATTTTCTGCTGGGGTTGAGTCCCCACCATATCTGCCGTGAACCCTATACACCCCTTATCGGTCGGCCAGATCCTTTTTTTGCCCAGGACATCGGCCTGCACATCAATCAGCATGCCCCTGTCTGGATTTTGCCCAGTATCGGCAGTTATTTCGGCGGTGATTTGATTGCCGGTATCCTGGCCAGTGGTCTGGACCGGATGGAAAAGACCTCCATGCTGATTGACGTGGGCACCAACGCGGAGGTGGTGCTTGGAAACAGGGATTGGCTGATTGCCTGTGCCGGCGCCGCCGGCCCGGCCCTGGAGGGGGGGGTCGCCAAAATGGGCATGCGGGCCGGGCCCGGCGCCATCGAGCATGTGCTGCTTGATCGTGAGAGCTGGCGCCTGCAGGTCAGAACCATCGAAGATCAACCCGCCGTCGGTATTTGCGGTTCGGGCCTGATAGAACTGGTGGCCCAGCTGTTTCTTGCCGGCATTGTCGATATCCGGGGAAAATTATGCAGGCAGACCGGTGCCGGGTCCGAAAAACGGCGCGCCTTTGTCCAGGAGCGTCTTGTGGAAGGCGAGGATGGGCTCAGTTTTGTGGTGGTCCCGGCAGAAGAGTCAGGCCACGGCAAGCCGGTGCTGCTGGCCCAGGTGGATCTGGATGCGATGATGCGTTCCAAGGCGGCAATGTATGCGATTCTCACCACCTTGACCAGCCAGGTCGGGGTGGAATTTTCCGACCTTGATCATATCTATGTGGCCGGCGCCTTTGGCAAACATATTGATCCAAAGGCGGCCATTACCCTGGGCATGCTGCCGGATTTACCGCTTTCCACATACGTACCCGTGGGCAACAGCTCGCTTCATGGCGCCGAACGTATCTTGATGTCCGAGGAGGCGCGCCTGCGCAGTATGGATATTGGTCGGAAGATCACCTATATTGAGCTGAATGTCAACCAGGAGTTCATGCTTCGTTTTTCCGGTTCCCGTTTCATCCCCCATACCGATCCAGCCCTTTTCCCTTCGGTACCAGTGGTCCGGGTTGAAGATGTCCCGTAAAAAGGGTTGACTTGCAATTTGTTTGGCCGACTGCTATAGTTTACCATTCGTTGACCATCAGCTCCGAAAAACAGGCGCTGGCGGATATGTCAACGGAGTGTCTGCCATGAATACATTACGTGCGACAATATACTCTCACCTGCCTGCGGGCAATGGGGAGCAACAGAAGAAGAGTCGGCCGGAGAGCACTGAAAGCCTCTGCTGATCCAAACAGACCACTGCCACATTGAACATAATGGAGCAGTGGTCTTTTTTATTGATGGCGTCGTAAAAACTTCGATCTACTGCGTCGTGTATCCTGTGGCGATTCTCGACATACTACATGTATAGTTAAGACCCGCCACAGAACACTACTCCTTGTATATCTGTGTTTTTACTTAGCCATCTTTAAGCATTATCTGGACTTTTTACGAGTTCATCTTTATTGAGATATGGCAATGCAGAAACGACTGGAAAAAATAGCTGATTCCATTACCCGGAGCGCAAGTAAAAATTCGGCGCAGGGCCGGTTGAACGGCTTTTATGATGTCTTTAACCGTGACGATGAGGTCCTTATTGTGATCAATGCCGATCCTGATGCCCTGGCCAGCGCCATGGCGGTGAAAAGGCTTCTTGCCTATCGGGTCGGCAGTGTGACCATTGGCTATCCCAATGAGATCAGAAGGCTTTCCAATATCACCATGGTTGAGAGGTTGAAAATACCCATTGAACGGATGCATACCCTGCCGGTCAGGGACTATTCCAAACGGGTTTTGCTTGATTCCCAGCCTCCCCATCACAGTTGTTTTGAGAAACTCTCTTTTGATGTTGTCATTGATCATCATCCGGTCACCGAGGGCTGGGACGCGGATTTTATAGATATTCGTCCCGACTACGGAGCGGTGTCTTCCATGATGGTCGAATACCTGCGGGCAGCGGGAATCAAACCATCTGTTGCCCTGGCCACGGCTCTTTTCTATGGTATCAAGGTTGATTCCCAGAATTTTGAAAAGAAGAATATGACGCTGGCGGACAGTATCAGCTTTCGTTATCTGTTTGATATCGCCAATCGCAATCTTGTCCGTAAATTTGAATTAACGGAGCTTCGCCGATCGGAACTGCGCTACTTTAAGATCGCACTAAACGAAGTCAAGGCGAGCAAGGGTCGGGCCTATGTTCATCTCGGCCGGGTGGGCACCCCGGACATTCTGGTGATTATTGCCGATTTCTTCAACCATGTGGATAAATTTGACTGGGCCATAGTTTCCGGCGTCCATGGAGAAAAACTGGTTGTCATCTTTCGCTGTGACGGGTATCGAAAGAATGCCGGTAAGCTGGCCCAGAGGACCTTTGGCGAGTTTGGTCCGGCTGGCGGCCATAAAGAAGCGGCAAGAGCGGAGGTTCCCCTGAAAAATCTTCCCCTGCGTGAAAACCAGGAGGTGACCACATCCACCCTGATGCGTCTTGCCACCCGTCACATGCGATAGACGATTTGCGGAAAAACCAGCATGGCTGGACAATATTTAACCGTCTCAGCTACAGCAAATGATGAAAATAGTCCAAAAAGTACCCAGCTTTGCGGCTATTTTTGGATAGAACCAGGGTGATAATCCCAACCAGGCAGGTATCGTATGCATAGACCTTCGACGCTGGCAATGATCCTGGCCGGTGGCCGGGTGGATGAACTGGGCGTTTTGACCCATTACCGCCCCAAGTCGGCTGTTCCCTTTGGCGGCTTTGCCCGGGTTATTGATTTCCCGCTTTCCAACCTTCTCCACTCCCGCATTGAACGGATTGCAATTTTGAGTCAATATCGTTCCTATTCGTTGATCAATCATATCGGTACCGGCAGCGCCTGGGACATGATCGGTCGTCACCGGGGCATATCCATTCTGCCGCCGTTCAAGGATTATGAAAATCCGCACTGGTATCGCGGGTCAGCCGATGCGGTCTATCAGAACCTGGACTTTGTCCGCTATTACAAGCCGCCTGAGATCCTTGTTCTGTCCGGGGATCATGTCTATCATATGGATTATCGCCGCATGATTCGCTATCACCAGCGGCAACAGGCGGACCTGACGGCAGCCTTTATCCAGGTGCCCCTTGAGGAGGCCTCCCGTTTTGGGGTCGCCGAAATTGAATCCGGAGATGAAGAGGGCGGCCGTCTGCTCTCCTATGAGGAAAAACCGGCGGAACCCAGGGGACAATGGGCCTCGCTTACCGTACTCTGTTTCAAACCGCAGGTCCTGTATGATGTGCTGGCCTTGAATCAGGAGCAATCCAATGGATCGTACGAGTTCGGTCGAGATATTATTCCCATGATGATGGACAAGGGGTATCGGGTGTATGGATATAAATTCGGTGGTTACTGGGGCTACACCCGCACCATTGATGAATACTGGCAGACCTCGATGGACCTGCTTGGTCCGCAGCCGAAAATCGATATGGAAAAATGGGGCCTGCGGACCAATCTTGAACACCGGGACATCCGGGACTGCCAGCCGTTGAATGTCGGTGAGCAGGGCAGTCTTGATAATTCCATGGCCTATAACGGGGTAACGGTTGAAGGCCGAGTCAGCAACTCTATTCTCTTTCCCGGTGTCAGAATCGAGCCGGGGGCCGAGGTGCGTGACTCGGTTCTGTTTTTTAATACGGTTGTCAGGGCCGGCGCCCGGGTGTCCAGAGTGGTCTGTGATGTCAATACCATCTTTGGCGCTGGCTCCAGAACAGGGGCAAGGGAGAGTGATGCCCAGGGGGCCATTTCAGTCATCGGCTGGAACAACCGGGTCCCTGCCGGCATGGTCATTGGCAGCGGCTGCACGGTTTATCCGCGAATTTCCAGTGATGCCTGGCCGGAAAACGGGCTTGAAGACGGGGGAGTATTGCAATGACCGATGACATGGATGCTCTGGTTCTTCTGCTTGCGGGCGGGATCGGCAGCCGCCTCAATATCCTGGTCGGGCATCGGGCCAAACCGGCTGTTCCCTTTGGCGGCCTGTACAGGATTATTGATTTCGCCCTCTCCAATGTGATGAATTCCGATCTGACCAGGGTGGGAGTTCTGACCCAGTATAAACCGCTGTCTCTCATGCGCCATATCGGGACAGGTGCGGCCTGGGACTTTACCGGCCGTACCCGGGGGGTGAAGATCTTGCCGCCCCGGACAGGAGAAAAGGATTCCGACTGGTACCGGGGCACCGCCGATGCCATCCGGCAGAATATCGATTTCATCCTTGCCAATCCCTCGGACCAGGTGGTTATCCTTTCCGGCGATCATATCTATCACATGGATTTTGATGCCATGATCCAGTATCACCGGCATAAGGATGCGGATGTGACCATTGGCATGATGGTGGTGCCCAAAAGTGAAATTCACCAGTTCGGCGCCGGTATCGTGGATGCCGAAAACCGGATTATCGACTGGGAGGAAAAACCGAAAATACCTCGGACCAATCTCGCTTCAATGGGTATTTATGTTTTTGATACCAAGTACCTGCTCCGGGTCCTGTCCCAAGACAGGCAGGAGATCGATTTTGGTATGCATATTATCCCGCGCACCATAGAGGAGGATAGGGTGTTTGCCTATCCGTTTTACGGATATTGGCGGGATGTGGGCACGATTCAATCCTACTGGCAGACCAATATGGATGTGATCCGGCCAGGCTCCGGCATTACCCCGGAAAAGTGGGGCATCCGGCCCAATCCTGAGGCGGACGGCCGGCCCATGGACCGGGCGCCGGCCCGTTTCCTATCCGGTTGCACCGTACAGGCGTCCATGGTCTCTGCAGGTTCAATCATTGAGGGAACTGTGATTAATTCCGTACTCTCGCCGGGAGTGGTGGTGCGCAAGGGGGCTGTTGTCCGTGATTCCGTAATCTTCGAGGATTCCATTATCGAAGAAGGGGCAACCGTTGATCTGAGTATCTGTGATAAACGGGTCCATATCGGCTCTGGAACGGTTGTCGGACATGGAGAAGATCTCAAACATGCCAATCATGAGTACCCTGAACACCTGTATACCGGCATTACCCTGATCGGCAAGAAAGCACAACTGCCTGCCGGCATGAGTATCGGGCGCAACTGCATTGTCAGGCCCGGGTATGCTGGATCGGATATATCCGTACTGGCCGATGGTGAATCCCTGTAATGGGGAACTTGAAATTTTTGATCTGTGGAAAATGATTTGCCTTTCGCCGGATTTCAGGTATGATCACCGGTCGAAAAATATCTGTTTCTTCCCTGTCCATGCTCCCGTAGCTCAGTAGGATAGAGCACAGGATTCCTAATCCTGGTGCCGCAGGTTCGAATCCTGCCGGGAGCACCATGAAATGTTTTCAATATATCAGGTGGTTGTGGCATCTTTGCTGTGACCGCTTTTTTCATTGTGAATAGCTCGGTATCATGAAGGGGCTGAAATTATCAGCAAATTTGTCATTGAGGGAATAAACTTCTGGCCGGAAATTCAGTCGAATTGAGTTGGCAACAACTCCCGGGAGTTATCATACCCTTGGTTACCCTGGTATTTTTTCTTTCCGCAGCCCGGCACTCTCCTCTTTTCGTAGAGCCTGAAGGTCTGCTCTTCCCATGGTCCGACGACGGTTTTTTCTTCAAGTAGAGACCGACGGTCTCCTCTCCCCGTCATCCCCGCGGTCTGCTCACCCTATCATACCCGCAATCTCCCCTTTCCGTCATCCCCGCGGTCTGTTGGGCGGGGATCCATGGTCGTTAAATAGAAGAAAATGAACAAAGGCACGGAGTGCCGGAGATTGGCGTTATACCTCTGAGCGGTATAACGAGGGAACCGGCCTTTGTTTCGCGGATAAATCCCTCCTACGATATGGGTGCAAATTGCTTCTACGGGTAGGATCGGATTTATCCGCGATTCCGACCATTGCATTTGAAAGGGCAAATTCATTGACCAAAACATCCGCCTCTCTCGGCGTTGAATAGTCGGTGGCCGGGCCACACCGCCGGCATTCACGTCCATAATAATTCCAACCAATGATGGCATATATCTCGTTCCATCGCCCTCTGCCCCTTTTCCAGGGAATCGTCCCGGCATAAACAAAAAAGGCAGCCCCACGCAAAGTGGGGCCGCCTTTGATCAGGAAAAATCAGGTGATAAAAAAAACTATTTCCTGCCCTGCCGTCTGCGCAGACCAGCCAAGCCGGCAAGACCAGTGCCGAACAGGAGCATGGTAGCTGGTTCCGGGACGGGGGCGTTTTCATTAACACGTAAGTTATCTACACTAGGCCAAAATCCATTATGATGAGGTGCATTACCTGGTGCTATAAATTGTAATTGGGCGACATCGGCCGTTTCAACAGAAATTGTCAGCCAATTATTCCAATCCGTGTAATTAGTTAAATCAGCGGTTGTATTCCAAATAGTATCACCAACTGAATTCAACGCTATAATATCTATTAATCCAACATTACCCCCCCCATATCCTTCCCATGGCATGGCATTCATCTGAAAATCATTAACATAAGTGTCAATATCAAAATTTATGAAATCATTATCGTAATAATTTTCATTATAAAGATGTCCTCCGCCAGTACCATTCCACATCATACTCCCACCTAAAGATATTCCTGGAGTACTGTTCGTATCAAAAGTTAGTACATTCGCACTCGCAACTCCGACCACTCCAGACAAAAATAACCCTGTGACCAAACCGACCAACAATTTTTTCTTCATTCCATCCCCTATTTTTTTGACTTTGTATAGAGACACATCTTTTTCATTATGCTTCTAAAAGCAAGCAACAGGCCAATGGCGAAATAAAAATTCAGTTGAAGTGATCATGTTTATATGATACTGAATCTACAATAATTTTTTTTATTGCACACCATTCACTCCAGTCTTTCTTTTATCCATCAAAAAAGACATGATTTTACGGAAAAGCGGAACAGTACCATTCATTTTTCGGAAAAATGAACAGATAGGGC
>WFZC01000124.1 GCA_015489765.1 Desulfobulbaceae bacterium | reverse complement strand
GACTTGCCCTGGCCATGATCGCCCTGCCGGTCATTGTCCGCACCACCGAAGACATGCTTCGCCTGGTCCCCGACAGTATGCGGGAAGCGGCAGCGGCCCTGGGCGCTCCCCAATGGAAGGTGACCACGGCCATCATTTACCGGGCTGCGCGGTCTGGCATCCTGACCGGCATCCTGCTTGCTGTTGCCCGGATCAGCGGCGAAACGGCGCCGCTTTTGTTTACGGCCCTCAATAACCAGTTCTGGAGCAGTTCGCTCAACCAGCCAATGGCCAACCTGCCGGTGGTGATTTTCCAGTTTGCCATGAGCCCCTATGACGACTGGCAGCATCTGGCCTGGGCCGGAGCCCTGCTGATAACGCTTAGTGTTTTGGCGCTGAATATTGTTGCGCGGATTATCCTGAAAACTCCAAAGATGAAAATGTAGGCAAGATACCAATGCAACTCAATGTGAAAACCGACGGAGACGACGGGCGTCAACCCACCGACAGAGGGGAAATTGCTGATGGGGACAAAAGAATTGCCTCTGATGCGGAAAACGAGCAGGTCAAGATGTCCATTCGTGATCTCAACTTTCACTATGGTCTGTTTCAGGCCCTGCATGATATCAGCATGGATATACGACTCAACCGGGTCACCGCCTTCATCGGCCCTTCCGGCTGCGGGAAGTCCACCCTGATACGATGTTTTAACCGAATCTATGAACTCTATCCGGGACAACGGGCCACCGGCCGCATTCTGCTCGATGGACGGAATATACTGGACAAGCGGGAAAACCTTAATCTCCTGCGGGCCACCGTTGGCATGGTCTTCCAGAAACCAACCCCCTTTCCAATGAGTATCTATGACAACATCGCCTTTGGGGTCAGCCTGTATGAACGTCTCTCCCGGGCGGAGATGAACGAGCGGGTGGAATGGGCCCTGCAAAAGGCGGCCATCTGGGATGAGGTTAAGGATATCCTTCAGCAGAGCGGTACCGCTCTCTCCGGTGGCCAGCAGCAGCGCCTCTGTATTGCCCGGGCCATCGCCATCAAGCCGGAGGTCCTGTTGATGGATGAGCCGGCATCGGCACTGGACCCGCTCTCGACCCTGAAGGTGGAGGACCTGGTGGAGGAGTTGAAAAGCGACTATACCATCGTGGTTGTCACCCACAACATGCAGCAGGCGGCCAGGATCTCCGATTACACGGCCTTCATGTATCTTGGTGAACTGATCGAGTTCGGCGATACCGCATCCCTGTTTACCAATCCGCTCAAACAGCAGACCGAAGATTATATCACCGGCCGTTTCGGGTAAACCGGCATTTCCGGCGCATCGGGCACAACAATGACACCGCTACGCTGTTATGAAAATCAGCAGATTATGCCTAAGGAAGGCTTTACCCACATACCCACAACCCAAGCATGTAGGAGCGGCTTCAGCCGCGAAATTTTCATGTTTATCTTGGTAATTGGGTGAGCTATTCGCGGATAAATCCGCTCCTACAGCACATGCTTCGGATATACCAGCATGGCTGGACCATAATTTACCGTCCCAGCCACAACAAATGATGAAAATATCCCGAAAGGACACAACTACGCGGGCTATTTTTGGATAAACCAGCATGGCTGGACCAGATTGGCCGGCCACAACGAACAATGAAAATCTCCGACTCCGGCATGGGCAGCCATGTCCTCCGTGGACTATTTTCGGATAAAGATTTGGTCAAACGAGACTGAGACAGTAAAGCAGGTAGCCGCCGAGCAGGAATACACCGTGGATTCGTCTGGTGCCGCCGCTTTTGTGGAGGATGGGAATCAGAATAAGGGTAAAGGCGAGCATGACCGGCAGGTCACGGTGCAGGAGGTCGGAAGAGAGGGTAAACGGTTTCAGCAGACCGGTCAGGCCCAGGACCATGAACAGGTTGAACATGTTGGAACCAATGACGTTGCCGATCAGCAGGCCGGATTCATTATGGCGCAGGGCTGCAAGGCTGGAGGCCAGCTCGGGCAGGGAGGTGCCGATGGCTGCCAGGGTCAGGCCGATGATCAGTTCGCTGACGCCGAAATAGCGCGCCAGATCGACCGCACCCCGAATAAAGAGATTGGAGCCGGTTGCAAGCAGCACAAGACCCAGCAGAATCAATCCCAGCATAAGGGGCAGCCCCATGCCGCCGTCGGCCTCTTTCCTGTTTATATCCTTCTCTTTTTCCCGTTCCTGATTGCGCAGGGTGTTATTGCAGACGAGAATGGTGTACCCGGTCAGGGTCAGGACAAAGAGTAACCCCATGGCCCGGGAGAAAAAACCGTAACCGCTGCAGAGCATGAGCAGCACCGATCCGCCGCTGACCAGCAGCAGTTCGTACCAGACCTCGCCAATGGTCAGGGCAAGGGGGCGGATCAGAGCGCAACAGCCGAGGATCAGACCGATATTGGCGATATTGGAACCGACCACATTGCCGATCATGATGTCGGGATAGCCCTTGAAGGCGGCGGTCATGCTGACAAAGAGCTCCGGGACCGAGGTTCCAAAGGCAACCACGGTGAGCCCGATAAGCAGCGGTTTCATCCCCAGCCGACCGGCAAGCCTGGTGGCGCCTTTTACCAGCGCCTCGCCGCCGCCGACCAGCATAACCAGTCCTCCGAGAACAAGAGCCGCTGCCGACAGGACGGAGAGAGAATCCGTTTCCATAAAAAAATTAAAAAACGAAATTTCGCATTTCCGGCTCGCCCTGCAGCCGGTAGGCACGGTCGATGATCGGGTCCAGTTCGTGCTTTATTTCCTTGTAAGGGCGAATATCCGGCAGGACCGGCAGAAGCTCTTCCACCGGCAGCGGCGCGGTGACCCGCATCTTTTTTTCCAGCTCCCGTCCGGTATGCGGTGTCAGGCCGCCTTCCATGGCCCCTGACTTGTAGGAGTCCGTGCCGCCGAGCCCGCGCAGAAAACCCATGATGGTGCTGAGGTCGTTTTTCTGATAGAAAATGTTGATCTCCTCGGCAATGGTCTCCTGTTCCTCTCTGAGTTCCTTCAGATTTTTTTTGTATTCTTCAAGATGGTCAACAAGGGCGTTGTAAGTGTCGACAACAAGGTTGCGAAAACGGCTTTTCCGGGTCAGTCCATGGGGCTGCATGCCGGCAAAAACACGTTTTTTGATGGTTGGGGATTCCGCCAGGTAGGGATCGTAGAAAAGTCGTTCGTCCAGGCCGGCCACCTGAAAAAAGTCATGGATAACCTGCTCGTTCTTCAGTAGAATATACAGCCGGACAAGATCAAAGCCTATTTTTTGCTCAAGTCTCCTGAAAGCGGTAACAACCAGGTTGTCATATTCCTTGATGTCTTCTTCGATGAGTTTGCGAAAGCCGAAATACCGGTCGGCAATCTCCTTTTTGATCTCATATGAGAGCACTTTGTCGATATCCGGCGCCATGGTACCTCCTTGATTCTTATGGGCTCGTCGACTGAAAGCGTTTTCGCCCGTTTCTCCGTGGCCTTTCATTTCTTTAAACAGTAATTAACCTCAGGTGAATTGTCGATGATATTTCCGGCGCAGCAACATTTTCTTCAAGGTGATGATCGGAGCGGCAGGGTATGAATCCCTCCTTTCGCCAGCAGGACGAGATCAAGAACAGGGTGCGCGAGAGTACGGACATCGTCCGTCTCATCGGCGAAAGCATTGAGCTGAAAAAGGCGGGGGCAAACTATGTCGGCCTTTGTCCCTTTCATGCGGAAAAGACCCCGTCTTTTTCGGTCAATCCCTCGCGTCAGTTTTTTCACTGTTTCGGCTGTGGCGAGTCGGGTGATGTCTTTACCTTTATGATGAAGTACCATCGGCTCGGGTTTCCCGAGGCCCTGAAGGAGCTTGCCACCCGCGCTGGAATTGACCTGCCGGAGCGAACGCTATCCCCGGCGGAGCAGCGGCAGCTCAGGCAGCGGGACCGGCTGTATGCCGTCAATGAGGCCGCAGCCAAGCTTTATGAGCAAAATCTGCAGCAATCACCCGCCGCAGCGACCGCCCGCTCGTATCTCGCCGGGCGCGGTATTCCCGATGAATTTGCGGCCCGCTATCGTCTTGGCTATGCACCGGGACCCGACCAGGGCGGCTGGAATTTTATCACTTCTCTTTTGCAGAAAAACGGCCATAGCGCCGCTGATATCGAACGGGCCGGTCTGGCGGTCCAGAAAGAGCGGGGCGGCTATTATGACCGCTTCCGCGACCGGGTACTCTTCCCCATCCATGACATGGGCGGCCGGGTGGTTGCCTTTGGCGGCCGCATCCTTGGGGAAGGGAGGCCAAAATACATGAATTCGCCGGAAAGTGCCATTTTTGACAAGGGTCGACTGCTCTTTGGGCTCTATCAGCACCGGGAGGCCATTCGCAACCAGCGCCGGGCCCTGGTGGTCGAGGGAAATTTCGATCTGCTGTCACTGGCCGTACATGGAATAGAGAACGTGGTCGCGCCGCTGGGCACCTCGCTGACCAGGCCCCATGTCCGTTCCCTGCGCGGCTACTGTGATCAAGTTGTGT
>WFZC01000123.1 GCA_015489765.1 Desulfobulbaceae bacterium | reverse complement strand
ACAACATGCACGAGCTGGTGCGCAGGCACTGCCCGGACTATGACCGGGACCGTCACCGGCTGGTGCTCATCAATCCCAATGCCAGCGAACTTCTGCCCCAGCGCCGCTGGATGCGGGACCGTTACGAGGAGCTGGTCAGGCGGATCCTGGAATGCGCGCCGGACGTCCTGGTCCTGCTCACCGGCGCGCCGTCGGAGAAAGAGGAGGCGGCAGCGATGCGCGGGCGCATAGGCGATCCGCGCTGTATCAACTTTGCCGGCGCCCTCTCCCTGGGCAAACTGCCCGTGCTCTACTCCATCGCCACCCTGATGGTGACCAATGACTCGGGTCCGGGTCACTTTTCCGCCATCACCCCCCTGCCCACCTTTGTCCTCTTCGGCCCGGAGACCCCGGCCCTGTATGGCTCCCTGGGCAATTCCACGCCGATCTTCGCCGGCCTGGCCTGCTCCCCCTGTGTCAGCGCCGCCAACCACCGCAAAACCCCCTGTACCGACAACCGCTGCCTGCAGGCGATCACGGTGGAGCAGGTCTTTGCCGCCATCCGGCCGGTTCTGCTGCCGGGGGCGGAGAATGAGGCGCCCTTGACATGAATTTTTCGTTCTTTTCTCCGTAAGCGCCACATTAACCACACGTTACCAGGATCGGCCCGGCCTCCTCCTGGCGCATCCTGCAGATCTCCTCCGGACTGTAGTGGCCATCTCTGGCCTTTCACTCCAGCCGATACAATCGGCCAATATACCACACGCCACGTCTGCGGCCCCGCTCCTGCGCTTTTTTCCCAAGGCCTTGATACCAGGGATGGAAGGCGTCGGGACGTCACATGTAACATAGCATTTTCAGGAAACATAGCGTTTTCAGTGCGCCTGGGGGAAAACCGGTCGCGGGCCCCCTGACCCACAATCTATTTGGACATAGTATATTTTCCTTGACGGGGATTAGCGGAGCTGTTACCTGTAACACGTTTTTTATTTTCGTGTTACCATCCTTTTGAAAACGCGACAGAACAATTTAGAGCTCACCTGAAAAAACAGATCAGCAGTCATTGATCAATCCGCCAGCAGCCACCCCATATTCACCTGAATATTTAAGATAACAATCGAGAATCATATGAGTTATTTCCAGGGAACACTCTGGGAGATGAAAAGCTGTCACCGCAAGTGTTACGAAAAATAAAATCGTATTCACCAGGGCGGCGTCCGGTCTCTTGCAAGGGCATCGTCATAAACGAAAAAAGGAGAACTACAATGAACAAGAAAACGCAGTCAATCCTGCTGAGCGGTTTTCTTCTGACCGCCAGCGGGACAGTGGCCATAGCCGGCGGAGATGGCCAAAACAAGGTTATCCCTCTGCAGGACGTGGTGGTCACCGCCACCAGAACACCGCACACCTTGAAGGATGTTCCGGTGGAAACCGTGGTGGTAACACAGGAGGATATCAAGCACAGCAATGCGCAGAATATCATAGATGTCCTGAAAGTCATTCCCGGTGTGCAGACAGATGTCCATGACGATGTCTTTGGAACCTATACCTGGCGAGCCAAACTTCAGGGTCTGAGCCTCAATGACGGCTATGGGCTGATCCTGGTCGACGGCCAGCGGGTCATGGGATGTGGTCAGAGCGGCGGTATGGGGGAATATGGTATTGGGCTCAACCAGATCCCTGTTGAGATGATCGACAGGATCGAGGTGGTGAAAGGACCCGGATCCGCCCTCTACGGTAGTGATGCAGTTGCCGGGGTCATCAATATCATCACCCGGAAAATACCGGAAAAGCCGACCGGACAGGCCGGTGCATCCTATGGCTGGTACAAGGTTCGGGAAAAGGAAAAGAACGGTGTCGTCGTCAAGCCGTCGGACGATGGCAAAAGCAGAAACATGTCCCAGGCGTATGTTTCCTTCGGTGACAGGCCGCTGGAGAGACTGGGATACCTGCTTAACTACAGTTATGAAAGCGCTGATGATATCCGCGAGGATCCGATTCGGTCGGATCGCCATTCCCTGATGGCCAAGGTGGACCTGGCGGCCAGCGAGGACCTCGACATTTTCCTCAAGGGAGAGGCCAGTAATTACGAAAAGGCGGGCTATCGTGATGAAACAAGCTATCGGTTACTGGCCGGCCTTGAATGGCGACCAGGTGACAACCACGTTCTGACGCTCAAGGGATTCACCTATGACTGGGATTTTGTCCACGGCTATCCCGGCTATTCCTATGGTTATAAATATGGTGACATAACGTATGACCAGGCCGAGATCCAGTATACCTGGTATGCCGGACAGCACAACACCCTTACCACCGGCGGTGAGGCCCAGAAGCAGGGAATCAGCTATCGCATTGAAAATGATGACAATTCAACTATCGATGTCACTGAAGACGTAACGACCTACAGCCTCTACGGTCAGGATGAGGTTAAACTTTTTGACAAGCTGTCTGTGGTGGCTGGGCTTCGCTATGACGACCACTCCACCTTTGGCAGCAAGATTAACCCCAAGCTCAGCTTGATGTACAGGTTTACCGAAGAGACAATCTTCAGGGGTTCTGTCGGTAAGGCTTTTAAGTCACCCACCATCCGCCAACTGTACTACAACGCACCCTATCGGCACGGCGACTACTATGTTCAGTCAAATCCGGACCTGGATGCGGAAACAGCGGTCGGTTATTCCGCGAGCCTGGAACAGTGGCTTTTCAATCACACCCTCATGATGAATCTTGGGTTCTTTCGGAACAAAGTGGACGACATGGTGGTACGGGAAGATACCGGTCTGCTCTATAACGGTCTCCCCCTGCAGACGTATCAGAACGTGGAAGAAGCCGTCAGCCAGGGAATAGAAGTGCTGAGCAGGTTCAACCATGCCGATTTTTCTCTCACCTGTTCCTACACCTATACGGACTCGGAGAACAAAGAGAGTGGCAAGGATCTGACCTATGTCCCCAGGCACAGTTTCTCCATGGTACCCGCCTACGAGTGGAAACGGTTTGGCCTTGGCATCAGCTCCACCCTGACCTACACGGGCAGGCAGTATAAAGATGCCGCCAACACCGCCCAAATCGATGCAAATACAATCGTGGATGCCAAGATTTACAAGGATCTGGGGAAAAAGGCCAGACTCACTTTCGAGGCGGACAACATCTTTGATTCCGACAAGGGTGACAAGGGGAACTTCCGCGCCGGCAGAGTGTTGCTGGCAAAGCTGGACATATTTTTTTAAGCGGCACGACAAGCCGATATTTTCGTCTGCGCTCATGGCGGACCCGATGATCAGGCTCCTTTACCCGCAGACCATGAAAACCGCTGACAACACTGGTGTTGCCGGAACATTTTTCTTACTCCACCCACAACGACAAGGAGAAACAACATGAGGAGAGTATTCTTGAAAACCTCGATAATGGCGGCGACCGTCTTCCTGAACCTGAGCTGGTTGTTCTGCGCTCCAGCCCTGGCCCATTTTCCCTGGATCAATCTTGCTGATTACACCCCGGCCAGTGGCCAGGCCGTCAAGATGTCCATCGGCTGGGGGCACAACTATCCCCTGGGAGGATTTTTGCCCCAGAAGGACCTGAAAGATATCTTTCTCATGACACCGGACGGCACGCGGACACCCATAACCGCGACCTCTGTTCTGGAGTATGAGACACAGGAAAGCCTTGCACCCGGTGCCTACGTTATTGCCGCACAACGGAAACCCGGTTTCTACACCAAGACAACCGAGGGAGGAAAACGGCAGAACAAGGTCGGATTGAACAATGTTATCCATTGTTCCCACTCCCAGATGTCCATGAAGGCCATTGTCAATGTCGGCGACGGCAAGGGCAAGGTGGATGAGGTGGTGGGACAGCCAATGGAAATCATCCCCCTGAAGAACCCGGTCGAGCTGCGGACAGGGGAATATCTTCCGGTCCGGGTCCTTTTACACGGCAAACCGTTCAAAGGAAGGATCTTTGCCACCTACATGGGCTTTTCCACGGAAAAAGATGTATTTGCCTATACCACGAAAACCGGGCGCAACGGCAGGGCACAGATCCGGATTCTGCAGCCCGGGGTGTGGATGCTCAAAGCCGAACATCAAGACCCCTATCCGGATCAGAACACGTGTGACGTTGAATCCTATGTCGCCAGCCTGACCTTTGCAGTGCAATGAACAGCCCGGAGCACGAAAATCTGAACAGCCAAAGGCGTGGCCCCCATGCGGCAATCTCCCTGGGGGCTGCCCTCGGTTTCCTCGCCCTGGCCGCGGCCGGACAGGTGTGGGCGCATGGAGTGCGGGGGACAACCGTGCCTGAACAGGCGGCCTGCCTACAGGCCGAGTATGATGACGGCGAACCCATGAACTATGCGCGGGTTGAGATACAGGCCCCAGGTTCCGAGCTTCCTTTCCAGTCCGGCAGGACCGATCGTAACGGTCGGTTCTGCTTCCTGCCGGACATTCCCGGTACCTGGCGGCTGGAGGCCAGCGATGCAATGGGACACAAGCTCAGGCTCTTGAGCAGGATCGATGAAAACATGGTCCCGTCCACCGAAACTATGACAGAAATGTACCGCGACGGTCCCTGGGCGCGAAGTATGAAGATCGTCGATGGTCTTGCCGTTATCTTCGGATCAGCCGGGCTTATCGCCTGGTGGCGAAGCAGGAAGAGATGTTGAGGAGGGAGCGATGCATGTATGGCCTGCCCGGATTCCCCCATTTCCGGGAACTGTTTTGCGCAATCGACGGCTTCTTCCACCGGCAGCGGTGTTTCCTCTTCTCTTGCTGCTGTCTTTCCTCCCGGCCTCCGGCAGCCCGGCAGCGACCGTTGCCCAGCCAGGTGCCTCCTCAACAGAGGCGAGACAGATCAGACACGATACGGACGGTGACGGCAAGATCGACCGGATCACCGTGTTCGACTCCAAGGGCGGTATGAAAAAACTTGCAGTGGACAGTAACAGGGATGGCATTATGGATCGTTTCCAATATTACCGAAACGGCCGAATAACCAGGATCGAACAGGATACGAATTTTGACGGAACAATCGACTGCCAGGATTATTTCACCGCAGGCAAAAGAAAGCGACAGGAGCGAACCAACAAGAAACAACAGGTATACCGGCTCGTTCTGTTTGATGAAAAAGAGCGACCATCCCTGATAAAAGAGGATACCACGGGCAGCGGCTCTTTTGATACGGTTCATTACTTCACCAACGGCCTCCTGACCTCTTCAACCAGGGATACGGATGAAAACGGGAAAGTGAATGTCTGGCAAAGATATTCGGATGGCAAACCGGTCGAGCAGAAAACAGACAGCGATGAAGACGGCAGGATCGATGGCATTGTTCTGTACGACAGGGAAGGACTCCCAGAAACGAGCAGGCACGATCTCGACGGAGATGGCAAGATGGAGTGTTTCCGTCATTACCGGAAGGGAGAACTGGTACAACAGGAGGAGGACACCAATCTCGATGGCATAATGGACTCGGTGATCATCTTTCGGGACAACCAGCCAATCGAGCAGAAAACAGACTCCAATCTTGACGGCAGGTTCGACACCTTTACCACCTTTCGCAAAGGCATCCCACTGACCAGGAACAGGGACACGAATCACGACGGTAAACTTGATTCATTCACCACCTTCGATGCCAGCGGTCAAGTGAAGGAACGTAAGAAAGACACGAGATATTGCGGACAAATCGACAGGATCGAATCTTTTGCACAAGGTGTACCGGTCCGCGTCCAATACGATACCGATGGCGACGGATTTCCGGAAACAATTACCTATCTGAAAAATCGGAAAATGGATCGACAGACCAGGGATGAAAATCGTGACGGCAAGCCGGAGATCACCATTTTCTTCGACAAGGAGGGGCAGCGGCAACGCACCGAGATCGATACGGATTTTGACGGAAGGCCCGACTGCTGGCAGAAGTATGATCATGGTCAAATCAGCAGACAGGAACAGGATGAGAATAAAGACGGCAGGGTTGACCTGAAGATATTCTTCAAAAAGGGAAAAAAGGTCCGGCTTGTTCAGGACCGTGATCACGACGGCTATTTTGAGATTACCGAGTGGTTTGACAAACCGGAATGGTCCATGGTCATGGAGCAGGATGTCAACAGGGATTCCAAGGCTGAGTATCGGTTTTTTTACAAGGACGGCGTGTTACGACTCAAAGAGGTCGATGAAAACGGCGACAATCGGCCCGACCTCAGGGAACATTACAGTAAAGATGGCAGGCTCCTTACAAGCGAGGAGGAGGACGGCAATGCCAACAGATTGAATATTGTCTGGTTCTACAATGCAGCCGAAGAACCTGTACGGGCGGAAAAGGATACAGATAACGACGGTCGGACCGATACCTGGTTTTTTTATGAACAAGG
>WFZC01000122.1 GCA_015489765.1 Desulfobulbaceae bacterium | reverse complement strand
GGATAGGAAAATGTATTGGGCAGCAGATAGATGAATTGCCGCACCGTTGAAGCACGAACCAGGCGAAAGCCGGACGTAAGGTCTTCAACCCTGAATTTTGTTACATAGGAGGCAAACCAGTTGTAGAGTTTGTTGGCGATGTCCCGGTGCAGACGGGTTTCAGATCGGCGGGTCCTGGCGCCGACCACCATGTCAAAGGAATCTTTATACTCAAGGAGCCGGGCGATGTCTTCGGCCTTGTGCTGACCATCGGCATCCATCATCACTATCCATTCACCCTGAGCCATACGCAGACCGGTTTTCACAGCTGCTCCGTTGCCGATGTTATACGGATGCGGCCAGACATTGGCCCCCGCATCCATTGCGACCTTGAGGGTGTTATCGGTTGAACCGTCATCAACAACCAGAATCTCAAAATCGGGATAAAGTTTCCTGATTTTTTGAATCGTGCCCACTATGGCCTGCTCTTCATTGTAGGCGGGCAAAAGAATGGTGACTTCGTATTTTTTTGCTTCTTCCACAAAAATATCCTTACGTTGGAATGACCTTACGTTAATTTATGGCAAAAACAGGGAAAAAAGCAAGGAGATAAAAAATAAAGAAGAAAAGATGGCTGGGGGACAGGGATTCGAACCCCGATAAGCAGAGTCAGAGTCTGCCGTCTTGCCATTAGACCATCCCCCAGTGCGATGAAAGGTGACTGAGAAAATAGAGAAATTACTCGTGGATGTCAAGGGAAAATCGAAGCAGCCTGGACGGAAAAGCCGGGCAACACCGTCGAGCGGGCCAGGCCGGCTCCTGAGACCGTTTCCCGCTGGATAAAACGACCATCGGTTGACACCAGAACATCAATGTTTTTCTTGTCCGGGTCAACAATCCAGTATTCTCTCACGCCGCCCTGTTCATAGACCCGGTATTTCTCTTCCAGGTCATAACGGGCCGTACCGGGAGACAACACCTCCACAATAAAATCAGGGGCGGCCTCGATCATCTTTTTGCCGATAATGTGTTCCCGGGCACGTTCGATAAATAAAATATCCGGCTGCAGGATATTGTCATCATCAAAATACACATCCAGTAGCGCGATAAAGACGTGACCACATTGCTGTTTCCTGACAAAAAGCGTCATTGCCATAGCCAGTTCCATGACAATTAACTGGTGCACGGGTATGGGTGCCGGCGTCATGACAAGTTCTCCATTGATCAACTGGTAGGGCGCGCCCTCGGGCAAAAGCAGAAACCTGGCAAGGGGAGAGAGTTTTTCACAGTCTATGGGCAGATCGGCAAAGAGAGTCTCCAGGGGCGTGGGAGCAGAGTTTGATGCTGTTATCTGATTCTGCATGTATTATCTCCCGACGATGATGGAAGAAAGAAATATGCTCTTTTTCCCATTATAACCTTTCCCTTACCTGATAACAAGCCCGGCATAGCCGACCACCTGATTGGTATCGCCGCTGACCTCGCCCGAATCCGTATACCGCACCAATTCTGCCTGCGTTGCCCCAAGTTCCAGGGTGGTGAGCAGAACAATGGTGGTTGGCATGATTCCGCACATGGAGATACGATTTCCCACCACGGTCTCATAAAGACCCCGGGGATCAAGGGCCTGGATCCGTTCCAGGGCAATATGGTCCTTGGCGCTTGCGCTCTGCCTGGACTCGTAATGGGTCATGTCCGTGGATGCCACCATCAAAACAGGCTCGCCGAATTCCCTGACGGCAAACGCCAGGTCATGGGCCGCCCGCCGACAGTCATCATAGGAAACATGCGACACCACGATGGGAACTATCTTGATATTTTTCTGAAGAAATTGCAGAAACGGGACCTGCACTTCCAGGGAATGCTCATGCAGGTGGGCAATATCGTCATCAACGATGACCTCGGAATTTCGCAGGATGGAAACCGCCAACCCCCGCTCTATTGGGACCGGGCCAAGGGGCATTGACCAGTCGGATATGCCCAGGGCAAGCGGCTGACCATTGCCGGTATGATTGGGACCCAGGATAAGGGCCGTCTCCGGGACTTTCACCCGGGCAAAGGTCTCGCCCGCCACTGCGCCCGAATAGACATAACCCGCATGGGGGACGATAACAGCAAGCGCGCTCTCTTTTTTTTCCGGCGGAACTGCCGGGACATACCGGGAAAGGGCCTGCCGAAGAACGGCGGGATCGCCGGGATAAAACTGATTACTGACCACCGGTTGACGAGTCATAATGGTTCCCTCCTCGAAAAAGACCCGGATAGAGATTGCCCTGGATTCCCGCCCAACAGACCGCGGGAATGACGCAGGGGACAGACTGCGGAAATGACGCAGGGGACAGACCGCGGAAATGACGCAGGGGACAGACCGCGGAAATGACGGAAAGGGCCGGCTGCGTGAAAGAGGGCCTCTCTCGTTAACCGCTCTGCGGTGTAACGCAATGACCGGCGCTCCGCGCCTTTGCCTGCCCTGTTTCTATTTGCTGTCATCAGTACATCATCTCCGTGATCTTTTAGTCGGGGACGGGTCGTCATCCCCGTGATCTTACGTCATCCCCGAGATCTTTAGTCGGGGACGGGTCGTCATCCCTGAGATC
>WFZC01000121.1 GCA_015489765.1 Desulfobulbaceae bacterium | reverse complement strand
TCAGCGATAATTTTGCTGTCCATGGCCTCGGGCCTGACCTGGAGAATAAATCCCCTGTCCTCTCCGGGATGATACATACCTATGGTCACCGGCCCTCCGGCAAGGGCAAGCTCATCCATCCGTTCCAGCAGGGCATCAACAAGCGATTCCCTGCTGCTGCCGGTAATCTCCTGGACTGTGAACGAGGGCTTGACCATGGATGCGGCCTCATCGGCGGACACCCTGCCGGGCAGGTTCAACAGCCTGTGGGTGGGGAGAACGGAAAGACCGGGGTCCTCACAGGCACAGAGATACATCATAATGAAATTATAGGGGCTGTCGGCCTCAAGCTCGGGATTCCTGGCCCGGGCCCGTTCCCGACAAGCCAGGGCCGTGGTGTAGCGGTGATGCCCGTCGGCGATATAAAGGGATTTATCGGCAAACAACCGGCTGACCTTTTCCAGGGTATCGGGATCGGATACCCGCCACAGGGTATGCACGTTACCGTCCGGGTCCTTTGCCCTGGCTATCGGCTCCTTTTCCGCTGCCTTTTCCAAAAGGCCGATGATTTCCTGTTCCGGATCAGAGTACAGGGAAAATACCTTGCTGAACTGGGCCCCACAGGTATCCATCAATTCAAGCCGGTCCTGGATAACTCCTGCAAAGGTTTCCTCATGCGGTTTGATGATTCCTTCGGAAAAATCGGCCAGGCCGACAAGGCTGACAATGCCTTTTCTGGTCATTTTCCGGCCGGAAGGATGCAGATAATCAATAAAATAGAGATAAATAGCCGGCTCATCATCACGAATAAGGGTGCCTTCGTCCTGCCAATCGTCAAAACGGGCCTGGGCGGCAACATAGCGATCGCTGCCCTCTTTTGCTTTTTGGCCGGTATTTCGCAGGTCAAGCCGGATCATGCTGTGGGGATTTTTTTTCAGAAATGCATCCCCGGCCTTCTCGTCAATGACATCATAGGGCGGGGTGAGCACATCATCGAGATTTTTTATTTTTTCGGGATTATAGCGAACCCCCCGAAACGGAGCGATAACAGCCATATATTTATCTCCATGACACTGGCAATGCGGGTATAATCCTGCTACAATGCCTCAGGTTTAGATGGTAAAGGTATAACCTCTTTGCTTACCATCTTCACCGGACAGGTTGCAAGGGAGATTTCACGATTGCTGAACTGGCAAAAACTTTGAACAACCATTAAAAATGGCTCGGTAAATCCTGAAAACGCTGGTATATGCCTCCGCATGCTCCGAGAAGTGATATTCCAGCAAACTGGTTCTACCGTTAACAAATTGTATTTTAAAGGAATTTTTATGGATATTTTTATTAAAACCCATTTTTCCGGTGGCCACCATTTACGTGATTATCCGGGTAGTTGCGAGCAACCGCACGGCCATAACTGGAAGGTACAGGTCACTGTCCGCGCCACTGAACTTGATCATCTCGGCATGGGTATTGATTTCAAAACCCTGAAAAAAGAGGTCAAGGCCGTCATTGACGACCTGGACCATTGTGATCTCAACAATCATCCGGCCTTTGCCGATAAAAATCCCTCTTCCGAACATATTGCCATGTTTATTTTTGACCGGCTGAAGGATGTGCTGCAAACCGAGAGATATTCACTCCATGCGGTCCAGGTCCGGGAAACCGATACCAGCGGGGTTATCTATTACGGCGACTGATTCCCTGCCTGTTACCTGGCAGGAGGAACAGCGCCATGCCTGAAGCGGTGAAGAAAAAGGAGAAAAATATGGGGGAAGCAGCGCAGTCACATGTTGGCATCATCGGCCTTGGTTACGTGGGGTTGCCCCTTGCCGTTGAATTCAGCAAGAAACTTGCCACTACCGGGTTTGACCTGAAAGAACAACGGATTGCCGAGCTGAAAGAGGGGATCGATGTTACCCGTGAGGTGAGCAGCCAGGAACTACAGCAGACAGGAAACCTCAACTTTACCAGCAATATTGAAGATCTTGGTGACTGCAATGTCTTTATCATTGCCGTTCCCACCCCCATTGACGCCAACAAGCGGCCCGACCTCCGCCCCCTTGAGAGCGCTTCCCGCACCGTTGGCCGGGTTTTGAACAAGGGTGACGTGGTGATCTATGAATCCACGGTCTACCCGGGCGCCACTGAGGAGGTCTGCGTGCCCATTCTCGAAGAGGTGTCCGGACTGACCTTTAATAAGGATTTTTTTGCCGGCTACAGCCCGGAACGGATCAATCCCGGCGACCATGAACACAGGCTGCCGACCATCGTCAAGGTCACCTCGGGATCAACGCCTGAAATCGCTGATTTTGTAAATGATCTCTACAAGATAATTATCACGGCAGGCACCTTCAAGGCGAGTTGTATCAAGGTTGCCGAGGCCGCCAAGGTCATTGAGAATACCCAGCGGGACGTCAACATCGCCCTTATCAACGAGCTGGCCCTGATCTTCAACCGGCTCGGCATTGACACCCTTGAGGTGTTGCAGGCGGCAGGCACCAAGTGGAATTTTCTTCCCTTTCGGCCGGGCCTTGTCGGCGGCCACTGCATCGGCGTTGATCCCTACTATCTCACCCACAAGGCCCAGGAGGTCGGCTATCATCCGGAAATGATCCTGGCCGGACGGCGGCTCAACGATGACATGGGCCGCTACATCGCCTCGGAAATGGTTAAACTGATGTTGAAAAAACGCATCCACGTGGCAGATGCCAATATTCTTATTCTCGGGCTGACCTTTAAGGAAAACTGTCCGGACCTACGCAATACCAGGGTAGTGGACATCATTGATGAACTTGAAAGCTATGGCGCCAATGTCGAGGTCTTCGATCCCTGGGCCGACCAGGAGGAGGCAAAACGGTTATACGGGGTAACCATGATCAAAAGCCTGCCGGTCAATCATTATGACGGTGTGGTCCTGGCCGTTGCCCACCAGGAATTCGCCGACCTGACAAAGGATGATTTTACAAGAATGTGCCGGCAACTGAGCGTGGTCTATGATGTCAAGCACACACTTCCCGCAGGTATCGCCGAAGGTTATCTGTGATCGATCACTTCTTTCTCCCGGCCCCAGTGAGCCGGTGGGCCAGCTCACCGACCGATGTCACCGGCAGTCGGCAGGTAAAATCCCGGCACACATAGGCCGTTGCCCTGCCGTCTTTGCCGGTGACGGTCTGCATGAATGGCAGCATCTTTGCCAGCATTTTCTGATTGTCCCCGCCATCGGCCAGCAGGACAACCCGGTTGGGATTGAAATGCCGCCACACCTCGGCAAGCATCGACTGCGTGTCCGTGTCGGTTTTCCTGCCGGTAATCACCACCTGCTCCGGTTTTTCCCGTAACAGCATGACGGCGCAGAGCATCTGCGGCACGGCCCTGGGAACATGATTTATCCTCTCAGCAAAGGCGGTTACGGTCTTTTGGGCCCGGGCAAGCCAGTCCGCATTCGCGGTCATGCGACCAAGTCGAATCAGGTTCATGGCGGCCATGGAATTGGCTGCCGGTTCAGCGCCGTCATAATCGGACTTCATCCTGATGGGCACCCGTGCGTCAACCACTGAATCAAAAAAACCGCCCTGTTTTTCATCCCGGAAAAGTTTGATGGATTGGGTGGTCAGGTCCATGGCCCAGGAAAGAAGCTGCGGGTCCTGCCGCACCTGATACAGATCGAGCAGGCCGGCAACCAGAAAGGTATAATCATCAAGCTGGCCGGCATGGGCGGCCTCGCCGTCCCGGTAACGCCTTTTCAGCGATTTGGAGGCCGGGTCATAGAGGGTATCGCGAATAAACATGGCCGCCCTGTAAGCGGCATCCGTCATCTTCGGTTCATCAAGAATCGCACCGGCCTCGGCAAGAGCGCCGATCATCAAACCGTTCCAGGCGGTAATAATCTTGTCGTCACGATGCGGCCGTACCCTTGTTGCCCGCCGGGCAAGGAGAATCTTTCGTGATCGTGCAAGCGAGGCTTCAACGTCCGCGACACTCATCGAAAAATGGGCGGCCGCTTCCTCATCAGACTTTGCCCGATAGAGTATATTGCGGCCGGTAAACTCGTGTTGTGGGTCCTGCAGGGCATTGCCGTCAAATTCGACCCCATAGCAGAAGTTAAAGATATTTGCCGCCTTTGCCCCAAGGGTGGTGACGATGTCCTTTTCCGTCCACAGGTAAAAAGCCCCCTCTCCATGGGAACCGGGCGAATACGGATCTTCGCTGTCCGCATCTTCCGCCGAGTAAAATCCACCCCTTGAATCACGCATATCCCGCAATACATAGTCGGCAATTTCCCGGGCCACCCCGGCATACCGGCTATCGCCGGTAATTTGATATGCATCAAGGTAGGAATGAAGAAGCTGGGCCTGATCATAAAGCATCTTTTCAAAATGGGGTATCCGCCACTGACCGTCAACCGAATAACGATGAAAACCGCCACCGAGCTGGTCATACATGCCGCCTGCGGCCATGGCCGTCAAGGTGGCGGTTGTCATGGCAAGCGCATGCTTGTTGCCTGTTTTCCAGTAATAGCCGAGAAGAAAGTTAAACACCACCGGCCGGGGAAATTTCGGCGCTCCGCCAAATCCGCCGTACACCGCATCATATTCCGCCGACAGTTCGGAAAAGGCACGGTCGTCAATATCAGCCGTGATTCCTGCAGCGGAAACCCGGCCCTGCTCTTTAAGAGACCGGATCAATCGGCCGGCCGTCTGTTGCAACTCATCCCGACGTCCCTGCCAGGCCTTGTGAACCGCTTCAATGATTTCCGGAAATCCCGGGCGGCCGTACATGCCCTTTGCCGGAATATAGGTGGCGGCGTAAAAGGGGCGTCCATCGGGAAAGAGAAAGACGGACATGGGCCAGCCGCCGGAGCCGTTCATGGCCATGGTGGCGGCCATATACATCTGGTCCACATCGGGCCGCTCTTCGCGATCAACCTTGATACAGATGAAATATCTGTTCAACAGGGCGGCTATTTCCTTGTTTTCAAACGACTCATGGGCCATGACATGACACCAGTGGCAGGTGGAATAACCAATGGAGAGAAAAATAGGCTTGTCTTCCTTCCTGGCCCTGGCAAAGGGTTCATCCCCCCATGGATACCAGTCCACAGGATTATAGGCATGCTGCAACAGGTAAGGGCTCTTTTCATTGATCAGATGATTCGGTTTTCCAGTCATAACAACACTCCCCTTTACCTGCCGCCGAATACCGGCATGAACAGTTTCCGCAACCAACCATGGTGGGAAAAGACCGCATATCACGATAATCACGACAAAAAACCAACTATATGACAAATAACGCATGAGCATTCCTTCCATGGTGGCCTGCAATATATACATAACTACACAGTGGGACATGGAAGGAAAAAAGTCAACCGTGAAGGACGGAAAGGGGATCAATTTCTCCACCAGTCCCGTGATGTGGCCGGTGAAAAACAGTTGGCTGAAAAAAGCCTGGATGATCGCTGGATACGGGTTGTATTTTTCCGTTGGATCTCGCAGGTAAACCTGCCGGGATAAATGAATAAACCAGCATGGCTGGACCATATTTTACCGTCCCAGCCACAGCAAATGATGAAAATCAAAAGGTTACGCTAAAAAACAGTAACTTCTCAATAAGTGGTGATATAAGTCTGGATCCCCGCCCAACAGACTGCGGGGATGACGCTCTGAATTGCCTGCAACTGGGTCATTCCGGCAGGTTGTCGGCCGGAATC
>WFZC01000120.1 GCA_015489765.1 Desulfobulbaceae bacterium | reverse complement strand
TTGCAATATGGGACAGCAGACAACAACGGCTCTTTTGTGCCAGGGACAGGGTCGGTATCAAACCGTTCTATTATTACTTTGATGGGAAAACCTTTGTCTTTGCCTCGGAGATCAAGGCCATCCTGCGCCACCCCGATGTTACCCCGCAACTTGCGGATACCGCATTGGTCAACTATTTGCGTCTTTTTTATGTTCCCGCCCCCCAGACCATTTACCGGAATATTTTCAAATTGCCGCCCGGTCATCAATTATTGGTGGAAAACGGCGCCGTGTCTGTAGAGCCCTACTGGAGCCTGAACGAGAGCATCCGGCATCCAGTCCCCATGGACATGACCGATGCAGCAGACGAGTTACGGCATCTTCTCGAAGAGGCCGTCGATATCCGGTTGATCAGTGAAGTACCCCTGGGTGCGTTTTTAAGCGGAGGCGTCGATTCATCTCTGGTTGTGGCCCTGATGAGCCGGAGCATGGGGGGCGGCGTACTCTCGCACACAGTGGGGTTTGCCGACAGGGACTTTGACGAGTCTATCCATGCCCGGAAGATTGCCGACTCTTTTCAATGCAATCACAGCGAAATAACGCTAAAGCCGGACATACAGGGCATCCTGCCGAAACTGGTCTGGCACATGGACGAACCCTTTGGCGACTCATCCATGGTTCCGACCTATTATATTTGCCAGGCCGCGAGAAAAAGAGTAACCGTCTGCCTGTCCGGTGATGGTGGCGATGAGCTTTTTGCCGGGTATAACTGGTATGCGGAGCTGCAACGGCTCAGCCGTATGGACAGGCAGGTCCCCGGGTTCCTGCGGACAGGATGCGGCCGACTGGGAGCGCTTATGCCGGACAGCCTGCGCGGCACAACTTTTCTACGTAATCTGGCCGCGGACTGGCCCACGCGGCATGTCAACCTGCTTTGCGGCTTTACCGATCGAATGATTCAGCGGCTGGTCGGAAAGGAGAATCTAAATGTTTCCCTGCAACATGAACATCCCCTGGCCCTGCTGTACCGGGAAAAGAGCGCGGGCTTTGATCCGGTCCTGGATGGGCAATATGTTGATTTTTCATCATACATGGTGGATGATATCCTGATGAAGGTCGACAAGATGAGTATGGCCCATTCCCTGGAGGTTCGGGTTCCCCTGTTGGACCACAAGGTTGCGGAACTGGCCTTCTCTCTTGCCACCGATCTGAAGATACATGGGGAGCAAAGAAAAATTATTCTGAAGGAATGTATCGGCGATCTGATCCTCCCCGATTTTTTCAACCGGAAAAAACAGGGTTTTGCCATTCCCCAGAAGAGCTGGCTACAGCATGAATTACACGGCTATGTCGAAGAATATCTCCTTTCTCCTTCCTCCAGAGTCGGTGATTATCTTGACCGCCGGGAACTACAGAGGCTGTGGAATAAGATGAGTCTCAGCCGTTACCATATAGACCTATCGCCGCATATCTGGGCCCTGCTCAGTTTTGAACTATGGGCCAGAACCTTCCTGACGCCGACCAGGGGCAAGGAACCAATTACCTGAGCAAAGGATTTTTTATGGCAATACAACGATGCAGCAAATGCGTTTTGGCCGATGATTTCCCGGGTATTCATTTTGATGAACAGGGAGTCTGTAACTACTGTCATTCCTGGGACAGGCGCTGGAAGCATTTTGACTACCAGGCGGCTGAACAGGAACTTGTCAATATTTTCCAGGTTGCCAGGAAGAAAAAAAGAGCCTATGACTGCCTGGTCCCATACAGTGGGGGAAGGGATAGCTCGTATGTCTTGTATCTGTGCAAGGAAAAGTATGGCCTCAGGCCGTTGGCGGTGACCTTTAACAACCTTTTTATGAGCGAATATGCCCTGAAAAATATCTTCTCCACGGTTCCCAAGCTTGGTGTTGACCATGTAATGGTCACTTTTCGACCGGATCAGTTAAAACAGTTTTACCGGGCCATGATTCTGCGGGGCGGGGAATTCTGCTCCATCTGCACCAGCGGAATTAACTACGTTACCACGATTTATCAGCGGAAGTTCGAAATTCCCCTGGTGCTTTCCGGGGTCAGCAGCAGGGTGGATGAGCAATCACCCTTCGAGGTTACATCGACACATCCAGCCTACGTGCGTAAGGTGTTGTTAGAAGCAGGTTTTTCTCGCGAGGATATCGACGCCTTGCTTATACCAAGACAATATGAATTGCCAGCCCTTGAAAAGGTGAAACTCAAGTTACTGGATCAGGATTTTATAAGTCTGAACGTGCCGGACTATCTCCCCTGGGACAATCAGGAAATACAGCGGGTGCTGGAAGAGGAACTCGACTGGCAGACACCGGACAAAAAACAGGATCATATTGACTGCTGTTTTGCTCCTGTTAAATCATATTTAAAAAGCAAACAGATTCCCGGCTGTATTTTTAAACAGGAAAAATAT
>WFZC01000119.1 GCA_015489765.1 Desulfobulbaceae bacterium | reverse complement strand
TGGCCAGATACTCCTTGGGAATGTACATTGCTTCCATGGGCTCTTTCCGTTATTTCCGATTTTGCAAGAGTTGCTCGGCAAAGTCCTGACGCCTGGCATCCGACACCTCTCCAGGTGATGAAAACGTCAGGCAGCCAGTGGTACACTTGGTGACACAAGCCGGCTCCAGTCCCTGATCGATCCGGTCCTTACAGAGATCACATTTATCGACCTTACCGGTATGTTCCTGCCACTGGGGTACACCCCAGGGACAGGCGGTTATACAGGCCTTGCAGCCTACACACAGGCTTTCCTGAACAAAGACAATCCCGTCTTTGTCGCGCCGCTGCATGGCGCCAGTCGGACATGCATCCACACACCAGGGTTTTTCACAGTGAAAACAGGCCATGTACACAAAATCGATTTTGGGGATCGGTCCATCGTGGGACTCTACCTCGATCATCTTGCAGAAAAATGACCCCTCACCGTTATCATTTTTGTCCTTACAATGCACTTCACAGGCCTTGCAACCAATACAATCCGCTACATTCTGGGTTACGATATATTTGCTCATCGGTATTCCTCCGGCTTATGAAAGCGCTTTAACAGTCACAAAACTTTCCATGAGATTCAGACCACCACCGGCCTTGTCCCACTCCTTCAACTTGCCCTTCATAAAGATATGATCAGCAAGTCCCTTGCCATAAGCACGTTCCTGAGCTGGAATATCCTTTCCAAAACCATGCAGCATGAACACTGCCTGCGGGTGGATAAAATCGGTCACCTTGGCCTCAATGGTGCCCTTGGTATCACCGGCAACGACCTCAACCTCATCGCCATCACCAATACCCAGCCTGGCAGCTTCATCGGCGTTGATCCACAACTTGTTGTTGCCAAGTAACTGGGAAAGGATAGGATTGTTGTGGTGCATGCCATGCGCCTGGTACCCTGAACGACCAAATATCAGGCGATACTCACCGTTGCCGGCCGGTTCAACAGGCGGTTCATAGGGCTGCAGGGAGGGAATACCCATCTCTTCCCATTTTTTGTTAACGATTTCAATTTTGCCGGAGTCGGTACCGAACTTCAGTTTATTACGGTCATAGGTGATAGGATCCTTGCAGAGCTTTACAAAACCCTTTTCGTCAAAATCCTCGATCTTGACCTTGGTGTCCTGCAACTGATAGTTCCAGATATCCTCAATACTTTCATAGGGGAAATACTCGCCCTTGCCCAGTCGCTTGGCCAGTTCAGTATAAATCTCCCAGCCGGCCTTGGTGTCGTGCATCGGCTCCACACATTTCTGCCGACGGCCAAAACCTGGTTTCGGTCCTTTCTCTGTCCGCAGGATGGAATCGCGTTCGATATAGGTGGATTCAGGAAGAATCACATCGGCAAACCAGGCAATCTCACTAAAGTAAATATCTGTGGCTACAATCAGATCAAGCTTATTGAGAATGCGCTTCTGCTCCTCAGGATCAGGCAGGGCGATCATTGGATTATGGCGATGAACAAAGTATGCCTTTATCGGGTAGGGCTTACCGGTCTCAATGGCCTCGTAAGCAAGTTGCAACATTCCAGCACCCTTATCAAAGTGCGGATACCTGGTTCCGCAGCCATCGGCCCGCTCCTTTTCCTCCGGAGCCGGGATATCGGCACCAAGGCTTTTCAGTCCGGCTGAACCGGCGTCTTTTGGCGTCTTTGGATAAATAAGGCCACCTTTCATTTCAATGGAGCCCATGAGCGCATTCAAGATATGAATCATGCGCGAGGCGTAAAAGGAATCGCGATAACGGGCAAGCATCCATCCAGGATGAAAAATAACGCTTGGGCGGTCGTTATTAAGTTCCTCGCAGAATGCCTTGATCTCATCTGCCGGAATGCCAGTTTCCTTTTCCGCCCATTCAGGGGTATATGGTTTCAAAAAGGTTTTCAGCTTGGGCAGTCCGGTCACCCATTTCTTGACAAAGGCCTTATCGTAATACTCCTTTTTCAGAATGTAATGGGTAATGCCAAGTAGCAGGGCATAGTCGGTTCCCGGCTTGATCTGCCAGTACCTGGTAGCCTTGCCAGTTGTATTGGTGACCCTGGGATCGATATAGGTCACATGGGCACCGTTATTCACTCCTTTGATAAATCCCTTGGCCTCTTTTACCTTAAGGGACTCAACAATATTACGGCCAAAAAGAATTATATGCTTGGCGTTTTTATAATCGTAGGCAAAGCCTGTCCGGCCGATTCCGTAAACGGATTTGGAGGCGTGATTTGGATTACGGCCGCAGGTACAGTCATGGTTCATATAGTTAGGTGAACCAATGGCCTTCATAAATGCCTTCCGCAGATCGGCAAAGGGACCACCACGATCACTGAAAATGATTGACCGGGCCCCATCTTTGGCTATGATTCCCTTGAGCTTGTCGGTAATGTAATCAAAGGCCTCATCCCAGCTCACATGTTTCCACTGACCTTCACCCCGCTCACCGGTCCTAATCATCGGACTGGTCGGCCGTTGCGAATCAAGGCGTTGGGACAAAGAAGCACCGCCTTTTCCACAGAGGCTTTTTCCCATGCCGCCGTCATTGGAATTACCCTCGATCCATACGGGCTCCTTCCCATCCACGGTAACACTTACCGGGCAACGAACAGCACACATACCACAAATACTGTACACAGTTTTTTTCATGACCTTCCTCTTGTTGTTCTACGCAAAGAGCTCATTGCTTTCTACGTGTCAGGGTTACTTTAACCGGTTTTCTTGCCAAGTCCCTCTACGACATTTTGTTTTGTGTTAAATTTCACACAGTTACCAATAATCGCAACTATTAGCATTTCCAATAAAATCAGCTTGGTATGTTTTCTTACCCCTGTTATTTAAAACCTGTCAAGGATTTCTTTTCCATGAAAACCGACATCACACTTTTGGATACCACAACGTGCAACACTTAACCCGTTGAATCAATGGTACTCCTTACGGGGAAGGAAAACTACAAAACAATGATGGGAAAAAAAAATCTATTTTTATCTTTTTTTCCTTCAAAATAATTGATGCCTTGACAGAAACAACGGGGAAATAGCATGTTCCAATACATTATTTCCTGTGTGTCGGCATGGAAAATAATGTAAAATCCTTAAAAATGAATGTACATTCATTCATTGACCATGGCAAAACCGCCGATACGCCATTTTCATCAAGGCGCTCACGAGATGGGATCATGCACAATTTTTCTCTGCAAAAAAGGAAAAACGGTAGGGTGCCTTGAAAAATTGGAATTTTCGTTCGAGGTTAAGGAACAGAAAAATTAAAAAGTTCAGCATATTAACCACATGTGAGCCTTTTCATTTTTTTTGTGACGCAGAGATAGGACGAAAAGACAATTTTTCAAGGTGGCCGGTAAAGAGTGTACCTATTTTGACTGGGTGTTACCAACCCTGGGCCAGAACTTTTTCCAAATCCAGATAGAGTTCATCCACGGTTTCGTAAAACACTTCCGTCCCAAGGGAAAAATGGAGAAATACATTGTTGAGCGAGGTGGGGATATAAGGATAAATTTTCTTGAGATTGGCGATCCGGTTTTTGGAAAGCAGAGAATAGTCGCCGGCTTCAATCGTCCCTGCCACCGATTCCCCGAGATCGGGATCGGCCATGATATCACGTGGGTAGATATTTCTTCGGGCAGTTAGATACATAAGGGCATTTCCCAACTCGAAAAGATCTAGGGCAAACGGCTTTTCCGGCAGGTAAAAGTCGTAATCAAAATCAATCCAACGGTAAAGACCGGTGTGGCGTTCGACAAAAATGTGGTCGCGGCGCACATCTCCGTGGCGGAGCCCGTGGGAATGAAGAAAACCTATCGCCTTAACGCATGGGAGATAATGTGCTAAAATATCAGGCAATTCATTGTTAAAATACTCCTTATGGCCAGTCCCGCTGCGTTGGATAACCTTGTCCACCCGGCTTCCATTGATAATATCCAGGATGCGCACCAGGTTCCCAGCCTCATCCAGAACCGCCTCTCCCTGCATAAAATGGGGATGTCCTTTGACCAACTCGAGGACACGGGCCTCTTTTTCCGGATTTCGATAGCAGGGGATGGTAAACGGACCAAAGGTGATGTCAAAGGTCTCGTGGAACACAAGTTTCAGGATTTTATGCTCACCGGTATTCAGGTCTTCCACCCTCGGCACCCAGGGCTTGACCTGATCATCAACCCCGAAGCGCCCCTCGCGGGTAAAGGCGGTAACCAGAAAATAGCGGTCGTCGACCAGGATAATATCGCCATAATCAATGGCGGTAAAATTGGTTGTATCGACAAAGACCCGTGATTTCCGGCGCAGGCTGTGGGTAACCCTATGATGGCGCAGTTTTTCCCTGATCTCCTCTGGCAGGTCCGCAAGCTCGACCATCATCCAACCACCCAGACCGTGCAGTCACGGCTGTGATGCACCAGTGCGTTTGAAATTGAACCGAATAAAAATTCCTCGGCCTTTGAGACCCCGCGCCTGCCGACGACAATGGTGCCGTATCCCCCCTGCTGCTGAACTTCCAGGATCGTTTCACTGATGGTCTTCAGCTCCGCCGCCATCCGTACCTCAGTCACAATCGATTCCGGGACGATTCCGGCATCGGTAAGCATCTTCCGGCATCGTTGCACCAGGATATTGGCTTCCACCTCCTGCTGGCTGGTATAATCGGCAAGCGATTTACCGGAGTTATAATAATCAGGCGGTGGTTCCGGATAGACATGGAGCAGACAGACATCAACCCCGGGCAGCTTTCCTATAATTTTACCGGCATACCGCAGTCCCTTGTCGGAAGTCGGTGTATCGTCAATGGCGATAAGAACCTTTTTCCAGTCGTTCATCGCGCCCCTCCCCGGCCCAGCGCCCCTGCCGCTTTCTTCTCCAGAAGATGGACCAGTTCCTCCATGGTCTCCTGGGTCGGTGTCTCCACCCCCGCCCGTCTGCCGTAATGAGCCAGGGCCCCGCACTGGGCCTCTATTTCAGTACGCTGACCGCTGAGAATATCCTGAAGCATGGAGGAAATATTGCCGCTAGTCCGCCTGCAGGCATCAACAAGCAGCCCATACAGATCATGGAAAACCAGATCAACGGCCCGAACACGTGCCACTTCCCGTCCTTCATCCACAAGACGCTTCATCAGGGTAACGCCCTCAACGCTCTCAAGAAGCTCACCGTTCTGCACCTGGAGAACGGCTGACAGGGCATTGATGGCCGAATAGACGATCACCTTGCACCAGAGGCGTCCCATCAACCGATGAACCGGGGTGCAGATAAGGCCGGCACCTGTCAACATGGTGGCAATGGAACGTACCCGGTCCGTCATTTCTCCATTTATCTCACCAAGATAAGTTTTGCCAACACCACCCTGCCGGACGACACCCGGTGCAAGTGCGGTGGCTGCCATGAAGGTGAAACCTCCGATTACCGCATCTTTGCCAACCACCTTTTCCATAATTTCAATATTGCCAAGACCGGTCTGCAGGGAAATAATCGGCGATGAAAAATCAACAAGATGAGTTGTATCCTGAACCGCCGCCAAAGTATCAAACGACTTGACCGCCAACAGGGTCAGTTCAGCCTCTTCGATTTCCCGGGCATTGGTAACTGCCCCGGCCGGAACAAAGGTGATAGCATCCGGATCACGACTCTCCTGTTCCATAAATCCCAGCCCCCGGCGGTTTATGGCAGACACAACCTCCGGGTCCCGGTCGACCATGATCACCTGATGTCCGTTCCGGCTGAGATAAACCCCGAAGAGTCGACCAATGGCCCCTGCCCCGATAATGACGATTTTCATGCTCTCCCTCCCTCAACAGGATGTAACCAGAAAATACACCTGGAAAAACACCGTTTCCTTCCCGAAAAAGATAAGTATTGTCCCGCCTTTTGTTAAGGAGGATCAATAATAATATGTCAAAATCCTCCCCCACCACCGCCACCCGACCCTCCGCCACCGCCACTGAAACCACCGGAGCCGCCGCTCGATGCAGTGCCCATGGATCCGGCCGCAGCACTCCAGGCGCCGCTGACCCCACCGCCGCCGAACTGGCCACCACCACCGGTAAACCCCGAATGGCCCCCGCCGGAAACAGGGGAACCTCCATATGATGTGTGACCACCATAACGGCGAAACCAGGAGTCGACCCGCGGTCCCAGGCCGAAGGCCACGAGATAGGGAAACCAGTCGTCAAGGAGCTTGGGCGCCCGGCTGTCCAGTTCCAGCTGAAAATACCTTCGCCCAGATGCAAGTAAGCGATGCAGCCGGACTCCCTCTTCTGAATCCCTGGTCCTGGCCAGGTTAAGGATATTGTTGATCATGGCAGCGGTGAAAACAGTGGTTCCCACGGTCAACAAGGGGGACAGGTCAACCATGAGCTGCAGTGTCATATAGGCCGCCGCGATTCCCGCGGTAAATAATACCAGCAGGCTGGCCTTTGGGGTCACCAGGTAGGCGGTGGCGCGATATCCGATGGCAAGGTTGACGCCGATCATCCAGATAATCACCATTGCTCCCACTATCAGTAACATCGGAATATGCTCGCCGGGGTGAAGAAAAAAATCCGTAAACAGACAAAAAAAGGCCGCAGCCGCAAGAAAAAGCGTTGGCAGCCATATCATCTCCAGGGGATTAGTCCTGTCTCTGGTCAAGGCCTCCACCTCGGCCCCCAGGGGGTGGCGTAATTTTTCTACCGGATTAAAGACCGTCCGCTGGCGCCGATAATATTTTTTTACTTTTTTGGTGCTGGTTGCATCTCCGTCAATGAAAAGACCGTCCACCAATTCCCGTTCATAACCATGGAGAGTGGAACGGGGAACAAGCAGTTGCAGATGCAGGGTATAGATTCCCGGTATTTTCCACCCCAGCCACGGGATGACCTCCTGCTCCACCCGGCTGGACATCTTTTTTTCCTGGACCATCCTGGCCAGCACCGCCGCCACCTCACTGGAATCTGTTTTTTTATCCCAGATGGCCCCGACAACTTCAGGGGCAAGGGTAAACACATGGCGCTCAAGCCAGGAGCCATCCACCTGCTCAACAGGAACCAGGGGTTGAAAACGACCACGACTTCGCTCATGGGCGAGAAAATTCATTCCCTGGACAAGGACGAGAATCCAGAGGCAGACAATGGTCACAGCCCGGAGAAGGCGTGGGGATTTGGGCACTGAATCGGGCGCGGACACTCTGGAGACAATATTTTGTGGATGGTAATTTTTTGTTCCAACAGCGGCCGGAACCCCACCGGGATGCAACAAAACTGCCGACAGAATAACAGAGGTGCCGGGCGGCAGGGAATTTCTCTCCACATGGGTCGGCAAGGATCCCTCCACCTTCCATGAAGGATCAAGGGTCAGATCAAGGGAAAAATGCTTGATAACACCGGTTCGGTTTGGAAAGGCAAAATCATGCCGAAGCTGATAGCCTCCTCTATCCATAGGGAACAATATTCCCGAAAGGGAATACTTGAGCTGATAGGTAATGGCCTTGCCGGTAAATGGCGGATCAGAGGGCAGACGGGCCCGCCAGCGGACCACGTTGCCATTGTACCGGACCCAATGGTCAACCCGGGAGAGATCCCCGCGTACAAGGGGAACCGTGGCCCCGGTTTTTGGATTAAGGCGATAAATATTGTGCAGGATGAGCTGTTGTCCGGGACGAAGATCAAAGCGTCGTTCACCACCGTTCCAGGCGCCGGAAAACACCATTGTCTGCTGTTCAAGCACATGGAGACGGCCGTCACGATCAAGGTTGGCGGTAACCTTCATATCCTGCCAGTACAAGCTCCGCGCCGGTGAGGTTACAGGAGCCATTACCCCGAAAACAAAAACAAGAAAAATCAACCTTAGCGCCGACATGTGGACCTCTCGCAGTCAAAATGTTACTTTACTATCTGTTCATCTCTTCTCAGGATAGCTGATTCCCACTCTCTGACAAAATTTTTTCTCTCCTCTGTTATTGTTATTACAACGGACTACCAACCAGTTTTCCCAACTCAGACGGAAAACCCACCTGCAAATATCTGGTAATTTCACAAGAAAAAAGTTGATTTCCACTGAAATCCTATTATAAATAATAATCATTAACTATAAAAATATTCTTCAACAGGGGTGATATCATGTGCCAGGAAGTACGAAAAACCTGCAAATGCGGCCAAAACAGCGCCCAGTTTCATCTTCGTGACAATGTTCTCTCCAAGGAGGTCATTGTTGACCTGTACTGTCCCAACTGTTCAGATCAGATCGAACCCGACCCCGCCACCATGGTGATGGATAACGGCTGGGTCATAGTCTATGATATGGACCTGGCCCGGTTTATGACCATGGGCAAACTGACGCTGGACGCGGAGCAGGTGCAACCCGATTTTCTTTTTGATATGGGGTATGCCTGCTGGCTGGAAATGTATCCCGGTGAAAAAGAGGATGTTCTTGCAGAACGCGCTGAAATCATGCAACTACAAAAAACTGATCCGAGTCGCTACCTCACAGAGATAAGCAGTTGGAATATTGCCAGAATAGAACGATTAAAAGCTGAAGGATGGCGCAAGGCCCAGGCAGCATAGGCAGGGGCGACGAATGATCTTGTCATTACTCTCTTGAACAATCCAGGTCACCGGTGTATTACTGCCTCTCTTTTGGAGTTCCCAGTTCCCCCAGCCTCCGTTTTCTGAAAATCGGCGCCAGGAAAGGCGTTGAAGAACTCCGTCATGGTGCTCAAATCCTGAGACTGCATCATTGCGGCCGGACATGGGCTTTGCCGGCACAAAAGCTTCAGGGGATAGTAAAAACCACCACCCGGAAATACCAATTTTTTCAAGATGGTAGATACAGACATATCCGGCAAGGACGGTCCCTCCCGGAAAAGGCCATGGATCTCCCTGCCCCGTTCCCTGGCATTTCTTCTCAAAAGTCCGCAACTGCTCGGCTGGAGTCTTCTGCTGGTTTTTCTTACCGGCGCCCTGACCTGGCTGGGCTATGTTGAGGCCACCCACTTGGTC
>WFZC01000118.1 GCA_015489765.1 Desulfobulbaceae bacterium | reverse complement strand
GTCGATACGGTACCTTGAAGATCCCGGCCAGCGCCGGTGTAATCCAGGAGAATGGACCACTGAGCCTTGCTAAAAAAATAGACCAGGCACCGTGCTTTTGAAAAAAATCTAATCCCCTGGCATAATTTTTCTCGGAAAACAGCTTGCCTAACCAGCGATTATATTGAAAATGGGTGAAAAATGAAGTCCCATAACGGCGGCCAATGCAATAGCTGGTTGTGTCACCTGCTATGCCCCCGATGTAAAAAACCAGTGTGACCGTCCAGATGTCCAATATTCCGAGACCCGCCATGATCGGTCCTGCCAGCAAAAACACCTCGCCGTAAACAAAGAGTGAAAATGGAAAAACAGTTTCAATGTAGGTGCCGAATAGCAGGACCCCGTAGGCCAGTTGCCGATGCTCTTGTAGAAAAAGAAGAAGGTGCTCCATGGCTTACCTGATCACCTCATAACTTCGCCTTTTTTTCATGCGACCGGGCTGCAGGGCCTGATACATCCAGAGAATGGTCTGCTTCACATACCCATGCTGCCGAAAACGCCTGGTTGAGCTGGCCACTGCTCTGGTCTGGAGAAAAAAGAAGCTGCCGTGCCTTTGGGCTGCCTTCAGATACTGCAGATCTTCCGCATAGTTCAACTGCTCATCGTACTGAATCTTTTCAGCGACCCGTCGTCGTACAATCTGCAGGGAAAATGAAGTTCTGGTCAGCCGATGACCAAGGTTATAGAGTGAGAACCAAAAACGGGCCCAGGATGAAGGATCATCTGCCGGCTGGATTGCTGTGGTTCCTATGGCCAGATTTTCTTCGTGATGCTTCCCCAGATACCGGTTCAGCTCGAATAAAAATGTTGTATCCAACAACGTATCCGCATCAAGAAAAAGAACCCAGTCGCTGGCCGGATCGGTGGCTGCAAAACCGATATTTCTGGCTCGTGATACACCCCTCTCACAGGTCAAGCATGAGATGTTTTCATAGCGTTGTGCAAACTCGCTACAGATCGCCGGGGAGGCATCAATGGATCCGTTTTCCACGACAAGTATCTCGTAGAGATCATCTGGATACTCTTGCTCGACAAGATGTTTCAGGGTTTTCTCAAGGTATCCTTCTTCATTATGAACTGGAATAACGATGGAAAATCGATATTGCGGCAGATAGGACATAACAGCCGTTTCTACGATTCGCAGGCTTTGGCTGGTTTTCCAGGGAGGAACAAAGAGAGTACATTGTCCTGCCCGGGTCAGCAGAGATTGTAACTCGATGGTTTTTTGTTTGTGGCTCGTTGCATACCAACCATTATCTCCCAGAAAGTCGGCAAGATATTCCTGCTCGGTCTGCCTGGGTGTTGCAAAAAGAACTGCCGGTTTGTCCATTTCGGCAAGATCCAGAACAGTTGTATAACCGGAACGGGAGACAACCAAGTCCGCCTTGTTGAAAAGCATGTTGCGCAGTGTTCCGGTGGCCACCGGATAGATGGTAATATCTTCCTCTTCCATCCGGATAACATCACTGCCACTGGTGTCTCCAAGGACAAAGACCTTATGGCCGGGTATTTTTTTGGCCTGTTCAATGAGCTCATGAACAAAAGATTCTTTCTGTTCCTGCAGGTAGCCGCTGATGATAAATAGTATGTCGATTTTCTCAGCCTCTGGAACCTCGCTTACTGTATAGGACGAAAGTAAACCAACCCACTGGTGCTTGAGACGATCCGTTATCCGGTTATGGGAGAGGCGACCGGAAAGGCTTTGTTCAATTTCTGGAAAATCAGGAATAAATATTGAGTCGAACTGCCGCAAGTAAAAGAGGTTCACACGGTCAACAAGTGATTCCAACAGCCCCAACCCTGTTGGCATGATAAAAGAGATCTGGTGTGAGATCAAAAAGGAGGGGATTGTCCCGGAACAGATACCGTACCGACCATCGGCAAGAATACAATCGTAACGATCCTGGTGATTGTGAATATATTTACTTTCTTTCCGGATGAGCAGTATCGTTCGTACCAGGTCGATAAGCAGGTAGAAAAAGAAGGCAATACCGGTACCCCGTTCCAGCTTGGGATAATCCTCATATTCAATAAAGGTGATATCCTTACCGGCGAGTTCCTGCTCGAGAAAGTGCAGGGCATTCCCATGAGCCAGCACACTGACTTGCCAGGATTTTGCCAAAAAATGTCGAATAACCGGGAGGGATCTGGTTGCGTGACCAAGGCCCAGTGAACTGACTGCAAAAAGGATACGATGCCGCATCAGTTTTCCTCCTTGAGGCCATCCGTTGCAAGAGTTTGGATTGCGGTCTCATATCCCAACCGTATAAGTTCCTCTCCCTTGTTGAAGTCCAGATAACTGATGTGAGCAAGATCCGGTCGTATCAGAAGATCCGGCGGATCTTCAGCGAGCCTCTTTTGGGTCAGTCCGGCTTCTATTATGTTTGCAGACACTCCTATTATTTCCAACATATTGGGCTGCTCTTTTTCCAGCAAAGGAACATCCGGGTCAGTCGGGACACCATTCAAATCAACAGCAATAATTGTTTCAGCGCCCATTCTTCGCAGAGTACACACGGGTACGGGATTGACGAGTCCTCCGTCAACAAGCAGAAAGTCTTCCGTTTGTACAGGGGTAAAAACACCGGGGATCGCAATGCTGGCACGAACCGCATCCACGATACTTCCCCGGCTCAAGATGACCTCGCCTCCTGTTCGAAGGTCGGTTGCCACTGTACACAGAGGAATAGCAGCCTCTTCCAGTGTTTCGACACTCAGATGGTTTTCAAGAAATTCCGTAATCTTGCGCCCGTTGGTCATTCCGGTTTTGGATGGCACCGAAGTGAAGTACCCCACCCCATGCCGCCAGTCGAGATGCATCACATTGCTGATGAGTATGTCGAGTTCATTTGTTGCATAAAAAGCACCGACAAAGGCCCCTATACTGGTACCGGCAATATGGGTAATTCGGATATTTTTTTCAGCCAGAGCCAGAATTACGCCGATATGCGCCCAACCGCGGGCCGCACCTCCACCAAGGGCCAGACCAGCCGACTGTATGCTACAGAATTCGCCCACGTTTCCACCTCTGCATAACGACGTAACCTGCTACCAGGACCATGGAAAAAACACCTATTCCGAAGACAATCTCATGGAGATATAAATTGACCAGTTCCTGGTTGTTGCCGATGTAATAACCGACAATGGCCAGGATAATGACCCAGAGACCGGCTCCCAAGCCGGTAAATATGGCAAACAGGGGGAGGTTCATGCGGGCAATCCCGGCGGGCAGGCTGATATATTGCCTGATGCCGGGAAGCAACCGACCGATAAAGGTAGAAATATGACCATGGCGTGCGAAAAAATGATCCGCCTTGTCGAGGCTTTTTTCATTCACCAACACATAACGTCCATACTTCTCGAAAAAAGGACGTCCC
>WFZC01000117.1 GCA_015489765.1 Desulfobulbaceae bacterium | reverse complement strand
CTGACCAAGGAAGAGGGTGGGCGTCATACCCCGTTTTTCAACGGCTACCGTCCTCAGTTCTACTTTCGGACCACGGACGTGACCGGGGTTGTCACCCTTGAAGATGGGGTTGAGATGGTGATGCCAGGTGACAATGTGCATATCACCGGTGAGTTGATTACCCCGATAGCCATGGAAGAGGGGCTTCGCTTTGCAATCCGTGAGGGTGGCCGTACTGTTGGCGCCGGCGTCATCAGTGAAATTATAGAGTAATTTGCAAGTCGACCGGTTTCTGGTCGCAGCTGATATAAAATTGTAAAACCGACTGAGCCGTTTATAATGGGCGGTCGGTTTTTTTAGATACCTGGGATATTGATGAGAGATATCATTACACTTGCCTGTACAACCTGTAAACAGCGCAATTACACAACGACCAAAAACAAGCGGACAATTCCCCATAAACTGGAATTGAAAAAGTTTTGTCCCTTTTGCAAAACACATACACCGCACAAGGAGACAAAGTAACCAAGGCTGTTTGCTGCTGATGCGGTGTGACTTCTTTGTACTGAATAGTGCAGGCCAGTAGCTCTAATTGGTAGAGCATCGGACTCCAAATCCGAGGGCTGGGGGTTCGAATCCCTCCTGGCCTGCCACTGCTTCATGTGGACTATGGTACTTTGTCTTGCCGTTTATCCTGTACTTTTTAGAGTATATCCGAAAGATCTAATTTGCGTAACAGGCTCTGGTTTTTTTGCCATGTAATGGCAGGGCACCAAAAACTGCATAAAATGCATTCCTCTGTGGTCCGCTTGGTGTAGGCCGGTCATCTTGACCGGATTGGCAGGTCACAGCATCATATAGTCTCCGGTCCCGGCATGGACAGGCATGTTCATCCTTGATATTGTTGGGCACATTGGTCGATAATCAAATGACACGAAAGAAGAAAAAACAAGGTGGCGGCGCAAAACATGCTCCCAGGATGGAAAAGACTGCTCCAAGTGGCATTGCGTTGTTTTATCCTTCCAATATCCGGACTTTCATTCAGCAGGTTCAGGCTGAATTTCAAAAGATTGTCTGGCCTGACAGAAAAGTCACCCTTGGTCTGACTGGATTTGTTCTTGTTCTGGTCGTGATACTTTCCATATATCTCGGCTCGGTTGATCTCCTCCTTGGTAAGCTCGTATCATTGGTACTCCAATAGCGGCTGCAGGCATTTTCATGGCAAAAAAATGGTACATAGTGCACACCCATACCGGGTTTGAAAGCAAGGTAAAGGCTACCTTGGAAGAACGTATCCGCTCGGCCGGACAAGAAGAGCTCTTTGGAGATATCCTTGTCCCAACCGAACAGGTCGTCGAGATGGTCAAGGGCAAGAAAAAAACCTCTGAACGCAAGTTTTTTCCTGGCTATATCCTGGTGCAGATGGAGATGAATCAGGATACCTGGCACACTGTTGTTGAAACACCGCGGGTTACCGGATTTGTCGGGGTAAATGCCAATCAGGCGTTGGCTGGGAAAGATTTACAAACGCTTATCCCATCGTTAAGTGATGAAGAGGCCATGCGCATCATTGGCCGCATTGAAGAAGGCGCGACTGTACCCAAGCCAAAAGTCATTTTTACCGAGGGAGATATTGTTCGTGTTACAGATGGACCTTTTGCCAATTTTCAGGGTGTTATTGAAGAGGTCTATCCCGACAAGGGTCGGGTGAAGGTGATGGTTTCCATCTTTGGCCGCTTAACCCCGGTTGAACTTGAATATATTCAGGTCAGTAATACCTGAACCTGAATTATCAACGCGGATTACTCCAGTTATTCAGGGCCGTTGGCCTCACGAAGAAAGATGTTGAAAGGCCAGAATCGGCAAAAATAATAATATTGTTTCATTCATGACGGACATCAAAAAAGAAGAATTTCTTTTTTCAGCCGGACATGGAGGAGTGGATCGATGGCGAAAAAGATACAATCATATATCAAATTACAGATTCCTGCCGGCAAGGCCAATCCATCGCCGCCTGTCGGACCTGCGCTTGGCCAGCACGGCGTCAATATCATGGATTTTTGCAAGGCATTCAATGCAAAGACCCAGTCCGCCGGTGATACTATTATTCCTGTTGTCATAACGGTCTACAATGACCGTTCTTTCAGCTTTATCACCAAGACACCGCCTGCCTCTGTCCTGTTGCTCAAGGCAGCCGGACTTGACAAGGGATCAAGTAATCCCAAGCGGGATCGGGTCGCTGATCTGTCTCGGGACAAGATACGGGAAATTGCTGAAATCAAGATGCCGGATCTGAACGCCTATGATGTTGAACATGCCATGCGTATTGTGGAAGGTACGGCGAGAAGCTGTGGTATCACCATAGTTGATTGATTGGGAAATCCGGTTGCTCCGGTCAACCTGGCCTTGACCGAAGCTGATATATTCGATTACCTGCATGGGTGCCCTCCATGCCAGGGAGAAAACAACAGGGGTTTATGATGGCAAAACACGGAAAAAAATACAGAAAGAGTGCCGCTGAAGTTGATAAGACAAGGTTGTATGAACTTCAGGAAGGTGTGGAACTGGCCTTGAAGACAGCCTATGCCGGCTTTGATGAGTCCCTTGATATTGCCGTTCGACTTGGTGTCGATCCGCGTCATGCCGATCAAATGGTACGTTCAAGTGTAATGTTGCCGCATGGTACAGGCAAGGAGGTGCGGGTACTTGTTTTTGCCAAAGGGGAAAAGGAGACCGAGGCCCTGAATGCAGGTGCCGATTATGCCGGTTCCGATGAGATTATAGCGAAAATCAAGGATGGATGGCTTGATTTTGACAAAACCATCGCCACTCCGGATATGATGGGTGAGGTTGGAAAAATCGGACGTATCCTTGGTCCACGTAATTTAATGCCCAATGCCAAGCTTGGCACGGTTACCTTTGATATAGAAAGAGTAGTTGGTGAAATTAAAAAGGGCAAGGTTGACTTTCGTGTGGATAAAAACGGTATCGTCCATGCCGCCATTGGTAAAAAGCATTTTGGCCCGGAGAAAATTCAGGATAATGTTCTCGCCTTTGTTGATAAACTCATTCAGCTCAAGCCCTCTTCCAGTAAGGGTATTTATTTAAAATCAATTGTTATTTCAAGTACAATGGGTCCTGGAGTCAAACTCGATCCATTCAATATCCGTACCTTGATCAAAGAGGCTTGATAACGGTTGTTGTTCCTTGCGACAACAAAGTCTTTATATGACTGGTTTATTGCGCCAATCAGGTGCAACCTTTTCTGAAAATATTTCGTAATATTTTTATTATTCGATTTTTTTCAGTATCAGAGGTAGGGCCTATCCGTTGCGGAGTCGAAAATTTTATGGATTTTCGGCTGGCCAACCTGATCCAGCCATATCGGTTTGTCGTGAAGATAAATCAGGCAGGAGTAACCGGAGTAACTTTTTCACACAATAACATTTTTCGGGAAGGTCAGAGACAGCAGGTGCGGACGTTTAATGACTGGTGGGTAGTATTCCAGTCGCCTGCCGAGACCGATGAACAGGATCCTGGAAACATCCTGTGAGTGTCTTTATTTCTTATCTGTTACCTGTGGCAGTCCCGCAAACAATCAAGGAGGTGTAACAGTTGAATCGCGATGAAAAGGCCGGCAAGGTCCAGGTGCTCAATGAGACCTTCAATAAGGCCAAGTTTGCGGTAGTTACCGATTACCGCGGGCTGAAAGTCACGGAACTTGAAAAGCTTCGCAGGGAGCTGCGCAACAATGATGCGTTTATTCAAGTTGCCAAAAATACACTGCTGAAAATTGCTGTAAAGGGGACCGATTTTGAGGAGCTGAGTGACAGTTTTACCGGCACCACCGCTATCGCATTCAGTTTTGAAGAACCGGTTGGAACAGCCAAGGCGCTTTCGGATTTCGCCAAGGAATTTGATGCGTTAAAGATCCGATCCGCTGTTATGGATGGCAAGGTGCTGACCGTTGAAGATGTCACCGCCCTGGCAAAACTTCCTACCAGGGAACAGCTTCTTGGCCAGCTGTGCGGTGTTTTGATGGCAGTGCCCACCGGTCTTGTCCGGGCCCTTAATGGTGTACCGAGCAATCTTGTGTATGCTTTACAGGCAATTAAAGAACAGAAAGAAAATTAAACTATCTCGATTATATCAGGAGGAAGGATCATGTCTGATTCCATTGAACAGGTTGTAGAAATTGTAGAAAAAATGTCTCTGTTGGAGGTTGCCGAGCTTGTCAAGGCCCTTGAGGATAAATTTGGCGTCTCGGCCGCGGCCCCGGTGGCGGTTGCTGCTGTTGCCGGTGCAGCTGACGGCGGCGGCGCAGACGGCGGTGAAGAAAAGACCGAATTTGACGCTGTGTTGACGGCTGCCGGCGACCAGAAGATCAAGGTCATCAAAGAGGTTCGCGCGATTACTTCACTTGGCCTGAAAGAGGCAAAGGCCCTTGTCGAAGGCGCACCCACTCCCATTAAAGAGGGCGTCTCCAAGGATGAGGCGAATGAGATCAAGGAAAAAATTGAAGCTGTTGGTGGCTCTGTGGAGATCAAGTAGTTCACTGCTACAGGTAGGGCCCGGCGGCATCAGTCCCTGGCCTGCCTTATGTAATCAGGCAACGCTACAGAGGCCGGTTCCTCTGTAGCGTTCCTGCGTTTGAGGGAAGTCGAGTGCAAGTCGTGCGGTTTGTTTGGTAAATATTTTGAAAAATCAATATGTTATGCCAGATTTGTTGATACCGCCGTTTCGTGGAACATTTTGAGGAAAACCATGAAGAGAGTCCGTAAGAGTTTTGCCAAAACACGCCAGATTGTAGAGCCACCGCATCTTATTGCCATGCAGAGACACTCGTACGAGCGGTTTCTGCAAAGGGATGTTGATCCTGATGCGAGGGAGGATTTTGGTCTGCAGGCAATCTTTAAGAATATTTTTCCTCTTACCGATTTTAACGGCCAATGTTCCCTGGAGTTTGTTCGGTATGCCTTTGGTCAGCCCAAATATACCGTTGAAGAGTGCATCGAACGGGGCATGACCTATGATGTTCCGGTGAAGATCACCGTGCGCCTTATTACCTTTGATGTTGATGAGGAGACAGGGGTTCAGTCGGTGCGCGATATCAAGGAACAGGAGGTTTTCCTCGGTTCCCTGCCGTTGATGACCAAGGACGGCGTGTTTGTTGTTAACGGGACTGAACGGGTCATCGTCAACCAACTGCAGCGTTCTCCTGGACTTTTTTATACCCATGACAACGGCAAATCCCATGCTTCGGGAAAGAGATTGTATTCGGCCCGGATTATCCCGGTCCGTGGTTCGTGGCTGGATTTTGAATTCGATATAAAGGATATCCTGTATGTACGGATTGATCGACGCCGCAAACTGCCTGTTACTGTTCTTCTTAAGGCGCTGGGATATACCGAAGAGGAGTTGTTACGAAATTTTTATCAGGCTGATACCGTTGAAATCGAGGATGGCAGGTTTTATCTTCGTTTTAATCCTGATACCTTTGTCGGAACCCGGCTGCCCAATGATGTAATTGATCCCAAAGACGGCAAGGTCATCGGGAAGAAGGGGCGCAAGGTTTCCAAGGCGCTTGCCAGACGCATGCAAAAAGCCGGTATCGAAAAGATAGAAGTGCAGCTTGACGATCTGCTGGGACGCATACCCGTAACCGACCTTTTGCATCCTAAGAGCGGTGAACTTCTGGCCCCTGGAAATGAACCGTTGACCGAGAGTAGTCTTGCCGCCATTGTTGACGCTGGCATCGACTCCTTTGACCTATTGTTTATCAACGGGGTAACTGTAAGTGATGCTTTCAGCAAGACCCTGGCCAAAGACCTTTTACAGGTAGGTCTGCAGGAGCGTGACGAGATCAAAGAGCAGCTTGAGGCCGAAGGATTGTCCGGTGACGAGTTACAGGATGCCCTGGAAAAGGAGATAAAAGACCGGGTGCGAACCAGGGCCCAGATCGAAATATATCGGCGATTGCGTCCGTCCAGCCCGCCAACGCCCGAGGTCGCCCAGGCGTTTTTCGATAAACTCTTTTTTGATCCCTCCACCTATGATCTTTCCGAGGTCGGCAGGTATAAAATAAATGCCAAACTTGGCCTGGATACCCCCATCGACCATCGAACCCTGACCAGAGAGGATATTATCGAGGGGGTAAAACATCTGGTCCACATCAAGGATGGCCTCAAGGATGGTGATGATATTGATCATCTGGGCAACCGACGGGTCCGGACGGTCGGTGAACTGGTTGAAAATCAGTACCGGATGGGACTTGTCCGTATGGAGCGTGCCATCAAGGAGCGGATGACTCTGCAGGAAATTGAAACGCTCATGCCCCACGATCTGGTCAACCCCAAACCCGTGACCTCGGCGATCAAGGAGTTTTTTGGAACCTCCCAGCTCTCCCAGTTCATGGACCAGACAAATCCGCTTTCCGAGGTCACCCATAAGCGACGGTTATCTGCCCTGGGACCGGGTGGTCTTTCCAGAGAGCGGGCCGGTTTTGAGGTGCGTGACGTCCATCCAACCCATTATGGACGAATATGCCCGGTTGAGACGCCTGAAGGACCCAACATCGGTTTGATTGTCTCTCTTGCCACCTATGCCAAGGTCAACCCCTATGGATTTATCGAGACGCCATATCGATTTGTGGAAAACAGACAGGTCAGTGACAAGTTTAAATATCATTCCGCTTTGCAGGAGCAGGGCGAGGTGATTGCGCCGGCCAAGGTCGAGCTGGAGGGGGACCGGATTGTTGAAGATCACCTGATCGCCCGCGAGGACGGCGAGGTGAGCATGGTGACGGCCGAGGAGATAACCCGGATGGATGTTGCTCCCAATCAGCTGGTTTCCGTTGCCGCTTCTCTTATTCCCTTCCTGGAAAATGATGATGCCAATCGGGCCTTGATGGGTTCCAACATGCAGCGGCAGGCTGTTCCATTACTGAAAACCGCCTCGCCTCTGGTCGGAACCGGTGTGGAAAAATATGTTGCCCGCGATTCCGGAGCCTGCCTGCTTGCCGGCGGGGATGGCGTGGTCGAAGACGTTGATGCCAACCGGGTTGTTGTCCGTTACGATGAGCCCGGTACCGACGGCTTTGAAACAGGTGTTGGTGTGTATCGCCTCTCCAAATACAAAAAATCCAACCAGAATACCTGCTTCAATCAGCGGGCCCTGGTCCTTCCGGGTGAGCGGGTTAAAAAGGGCGATGTCCTGGCAGACGGACCATCCTCGGAGATGGGAGAGCTGGCCCTTGGCAAGAACGTTACCATCGCCTTTATGCCGTGGCGCGGGTACAACTTTGAAGACTCCATCCTGGTGAACGAGCGCCTTCTCAAGGAGGATACCTTCACCTCTGTCCATGTCGAGATATTTGAAACCATGGCCAGGGACACCAAGCTTGGCAAGGAGGAGATCACCCGGGATATTCCCAATATCGGGGATGAGGCCCTGCGCAATCTTGACGACTCCGGCATTGTTCGAATCGGCGCTGAGGTAAAGGCGGGGGACATGCTGGTGGGCAAGGTCACTCCCAAGGGAGAGACCATGCTGTCGCCGGAAGAAAAGCTGCTACGAGCGATATTTGGTGAGAAGGCCGGTGACGTCAAGGACTCTTCGCTCCGCGTTCCTCCCGGCATCGAGGGAGTGGTGATTGATGCCAAGGTTTTCTCCCGCAAGGGTGTTGACAAGGATGAGCGTTCCCTGATGATCGAAGAGATGGAAGTCGAACGTCTCAACAGGGACATGGACGATGAGCTCAAGAGCCTGAAAAAAGGTGTTCGTAAAGAGTTGTCTTCCCTTCTGGTCGGCCGGACCGCCAAAAGCGACATCAAGGACAAAGAGGGCAACGTTCTGCTCAAACTGGGCAAGAAGATAACCGACGAGTTGTTGGAGAAGATAGATTTTTTTGATCTCTACTCGCTTGATTTTTCGGAACGGAAGAAATACGAGGATAAAATCAACGCTGTCTTTGACCGCTATAAAAAACAGGCCGCCCTGGTTCGCAGTCGTTACGAGGGAATTGTCGAGCGGATGGAAAAAGGAGATGACCTGCCGCCCGGTGTTGTCAAGATGGTGAAAATATATGTCGCCACCAAGCGGAAGCTTGCCGTCGGCGACAAAATGGCCGGTCGACACGGCAACAAAGGTGTTGTATCCCGCCTGTTGCCGGAAGAGGACATGCCTTTTTTCGCCGATGGCACCACGGTTGACCTGGTCCTCAATCCCCTCGGTGTTCCCTCGCGTATGAATGTTGGCCAGGTGCTGGAATGTCACCTTGGGTTTGCCGCCAAAAAATTGGGGGAACAGTTGGAAAAGCTCTGTCGGCAGCATGAAGTTGATGAGGTGAAAAAGAAATTGCAGGCCGTTTACTCCGAGGAGGAGTACAAACGGCTGACCGATGGCCTTGATGATGATGCCCTGGTCGACATGGGCAAAAAGTTTTTTCATGGCCTGCATGTGGCAACCCCTGTTTTCGATGGCGCTTCCGAAGCTGAAATTCGGGCCATGCTTGTTGAGGCAGGAGTTGATGAAGTTGGGCAGTCAACCCTTTATGACGGCCTGACCGGGGACAAGTTTGACAATCAGGTCACGGTCGGTGTCATGTATGTGCTGAAACTGCATCATCTTGTCGACAACAAGATTCATGCCCGTTCCACCGGTCCCTATTCCCTGGTCACCCAGCAGCCCCTTGGCGGCAAGGCCCAGTTTGGCGGCCAGCGTCTTGGAGAGATGGAGGTATGGGCGATGGAGGCCTATGGCGCGGCCTACACCCTGAAGGAATTCCTTACCGTCAAGTCCGATGACGTCGAGGGCCGGACAACCATGTATGAAAGGATTGTCAAGGGCAATAACTTCCTTGTCACTCGACTGCCCGAATCCTTTCATGTTTTGGTTAAGGAACTTAAAGGCCTGTGTCTCGATGTGGAGTTGTTGCAAGACTAAGAGAGAGTCTCATCCCATGCCGCACAATACAATGGTTTTCAGTGGCTCACTGTAAACGTTCAACTCAGATAGGGTGATTTCGTGGAAGAACTGTTTAACTTCTTTGCAAAACCGAAGGGACCTGTTCAGTTTAACAA
>WFZC01000116.1 GCA_015489765.1 Desulfobulbaceae bacterium | reverse complement strand
AAGAGGCGAGCACCATCGCCAGGATAACCGCTCTTTCGGTGGGCCTGGTCCTCCTCATATCTACCTGGATCGGTAATCCGTTGCTCTCCTTTTTCGGCATCGGCATTCCATCTTTTCGTACCGGCGGCGGCCTGCTGATCCTGCTTATGGCCATTGCCATGATGCATGCAAAACAGAGCCATGCCAAACGCAGTCCCGAGGAAGAAGAGGCGGACAGCGACAGGGAAGATGTGGCCGTCGTTCCCCTTGCCATTCCCCTGCTGGCAGGACCGGGGGCCATCAGTCTTGTTGTTGTGGAGGGGCAAAAGGCGGCGAGCTTAACCGACCATCTATTGATCAGCCTTTGTATCCTAACGGTTGCGGCCATTGTCTGGGTAACCCTGCAGCTTGCCGATCCCATCGGTAAACGGCTGGGCACAACAGGGCTCAATATCGCCACCCGTATCATGGGTCTTTTGCTCTCGGCAATCGGAATCCAGATGATTGCCGAGGGGTTGAAACAACTCTTTCCAGGCCTGTCCTGAGGACAGATAACCGCAAACGCCATGCAACGACTTTCCGGATTCACCATTTCCGCCTTCTTCTTCGTTTTTCTGTCTATCGGGATAGTACAGAAGACCACAGCAAACGCTGCAACCGGCAATAGTCCGACAAAACCGGAGTCGACGACGACCAGGCAACCAACGCTGAAGACGGAAACCGGTCCGACAATGCCTACTATTACCGCAGACCAGATAGCGGCCCGTCGCCGGGACATCGAGGCGGAAAAAAATGCCCTGCAGAAATTACAAAGCGAGATAAAGACAACCAGGAAAAATCGTGATCAGGATTTGGCCAAACTGCAAAAGGTTTCGGTTACGGAGACAACCCTTGAGCAGGCCAGGTTGGCCCTGGAAGCGACCAGGGTGAATATCCAGTCGATCCTTCTTGATATCAATCATGTCCAGCAACAGACCAAAAACCTGCAGACTGCCCTTGTCGACCTCCAGCATCAGATCGATTCATTCACCGGGAAAAAACAAAGCGGGCATATTGCGGCGCTGCAACAACGTATTTTGCTGATCAAATCATTGCTTACGCTTGATCATGCCTATAAGGAACTTCTGTCCACCCACCTGGGCCTGCTGCGGGAAAAAGCCGATCTTGCCGATTCATGGTTCAAAACCGTCCAGGCCGTCTATGCTAAACAGCAACAGTTGCGCCATCGAGAATCGCTGGAGGATTTGCAACGCCGGCTGTTGGAAGAAGAGAAAAAAGCGCAGGCCAGGTCTCTGCAAATTCAGCAGAAACTGGCAACCATCAAGGACAATACCCCCACAGCAGCCGCCAGGCGGGAATTCCTGCAAAAACAGCTCGAAGTTTTAAATGAGTCCGTCAACATTCTGAAGACAAGGGTGACGATTCAAGCCATGAAAAACGATTATGAAGGCTTGAACCTTGGCCAGCTCTCCACCCTTGGAACAGGAACCCTGCAGGCTGACATTAAAACGCTGCAGAAGATGACGACCCGGTTACAGCCCCTGATCCGGTTGACATCCGGCAGGTTAACTGTTTTTCAACAGCAATGGGCCCTGCTGCAGAAACAATATGCCCTGAAAAACATTTCCGAAAAATTATTTACCGGGGAAAAGAAAATCCTGACCTCCCTCATCAACCAGTACACCTCCCTGCAAACAGAACTACAGGCATTTCTTACCCAAATTGAGCAAAAGCAGGCACAGTTACAAAACGCCTACAACAAAAGCATTCAGCGCAGCCTGACTGCCCGTGAACCACTGCCCCATGATCTGGCAACCTGGAAAAAGCTGCTGACGGAACTCTCCTCCCTGCCACTGCGCCTGCAGGAGATTTCCATGAAAAGTATCAGGGAACTCTACTCCGGATGGAACCAGGCCCCTCCGGTCCGGAAACTGGGTTTTGTGACCGGTGTGTTTATTCTCCTTGGTTTTTCCGTGGCCCTTGGCCGCTGCACCCGGGGAAAATGTGCAACAACGCAGCAACAAAAAAATATTGTTGCCAAATTCACCGTTATCCTCCTCTCCCTGCTCCGGGGAAGCCGCATAGCCGTTGTTGTCGGTGGTACCGTTGTACTAGCCGGCTGGATTTTCCAGGTCGATCATGCCGTTTTTCGCTTTCTCCTGTTGATCGTTGCCGTCTGGATCGCTCTTCGGCTGGTCATTAAAATCAGTTATTGGATTTTCATCTCACCTCTGGTTCCAGCCGAAAATCGGCAGCCACGGCTCTACCGCCTGGTTGTCCAGGGGGCCATTGCCAGCGCCTTGTTTTCCTTTCTGGTGGGTCTGGGGAATATCGGATTCTTTTCTCTCGAGTTACGCGCCGTCATTGATCGGTTATTTATGCTCCTCCTGCTGTTGTTGGTCTATTTTTTTATCCGCCTGAGAACTATTCTTCTCTCATCACTACCCCCGGAAAAACGTGCCAACTTCTGGGTGCGGCTGGTGGCCCTGGCCAGTTTCTCCATTCCGCTTACAGCCCTGTCCGCCGCACTGATCGGCCTTGCCGGTTATATCAATCTGGCCTGGTTTGTCGCCGCCCAGCTTGCCCTGTTCCTGGTCGTGGTCCTGTTGTGGATAATGGCACGTAATCTGGCAGGGCTTTTACTGCAAGGCTGGGAACACAGACTTGCTGTAAAAGGACACAGTCATGAGCTGCCGGCTTCCGTTATCATGATATCCATCAGGCGAGTCGTTGATCTCTTTTTATTCCTGGCCGCCCTCTGGCTCCTTGCCCGACTCTATGGCTGGGGAACGGGAACAGCAGTTTCCCAGTTTCTGAACACATGGTTAAGTCACCCGCTTTTCCACTTTGGTGCGCAGGAAATCAACCTGATCAACTTGCTGACAAGTCTGTTTGTCTTTCTGTTCTTCTTTTACCTGAGCTCTCTGGCCCGCCACAGCGCCTATGCCTGGTTGTACAAAAATATCAGGGACCGGGGCCTGCGCAACAGCCTGGCGGTTTTCACCCAATATGCTATTTTGGTTATTGGCGCTCTGGTTTCCCTGAATTTTATCGGCATTAACCTTACAAGTCTGACCGTTTTTGCCGGGGCCCTTGGCGTGGGCATTGGTTTTGGTCTGCAGAATATCGCCAACAACCTGATCAGCGGTCTGATCCTGCTGGCCGAGCGGCCGGTCCGGGTTGAAGACTGGGTAAGTGTTGGCAGCAGCCAGGGGGTTATCTCCCGAATCGGCCTGCGGTCACTGGTATTGACAACCTGGGACAACCAGGATGTCATCATTCCC
>WFZC01000115.1 GCA_015489765.1 Desulfobulbaceae bacterium | reverse complement strand
GACTGGCTGATGGCGGTGAAATTACCTTCATCCTCAAGAATGCTCGGGTGCAGGGGCCACTGCCCGCAACGCCAGGGTCTCCCTTCATGGACGGTGCAACCGGAGTCATTATCATAAAATATACAGTGACCGTCCACAACTTTCATCTGGACAACCGTGCCGGTAATCCGCCAGAAGCGCCTGGCCACTTCCTCTCTTTCCATGCCAAGGGCCTCGACCATCCGCTGCTGGTCATCAGCATCAAGGGAAACGGTTGTCTCGCCCTGACAGCAGTAACCGCAACGGGTACATGTAAACAATGCGCTGCTATCCATCTTTTTTCTTTTTTTATGAGGCATCAAGGTATTCCGTTGCCGTGCGGGGAAGTTTAAGGTTAGTGGAACTGCTTGTCAGGCATAGCCGATGACATCCCCGAACACGGAGATATCGATGCCATAGCGGAATGCCGCCATTTTCCACTTGTTTTCATCGGCGGTATGAAAAAGCACATCTTTCCCGGCTGGCACGGTCAGCCAGCCGTTGTCCATAAGCTCGGTTTCCAGTTGTCCCGGTCCCCATCCCGCATAACCAAGCAGAAACAGATACTCCTCCGGCCCCTCATCCCTGGCGATCTTCTCCAGCAACCGCAGGTCCCGGGAGAGAAAAATATTATCGGCAACATCAAGGGACGAAGGGTCGGCCTTTTGCGCTGAATAGAGGATAAATCCGGAATCCATGCCAACCGGACCACCAATATATACCGGCGGCAAGGGACGCTCAGGAATTGGGAGGCCGGCACCGTGCAAAACATCAAGCAGGGTTATGTCCTGACTCGGATTGTTGACCACCAGACCCATCGCTCCCTCTTCATTGTGGGCGCAGAGATAGATGACCTGTTCCTGGAACCTGGGATCAGGCATCTGCCGGGTCGATATGAGAAAATGTCCCTGTAAACTTTCCATAAACCATGCCTCTTCCATGATTGTACCTGAATCCGGCCGTTGTTCGTCCTCGTCAGTTTGTGTCTTGTCAGGTTGTTTTATCAATTTTTCCTTTCATGGTCGATTTTACCATATTTATAGTATAAGATCAGCATTACTGGAAGTCTACCCGGGAACATGCAAATCCCGGGAACGTACAGATCATGCCGGCCGGTACAAGCGGCGGCAGCAGTTTATTACTCTCTTTTTCCTGAAAAATTCGAGGACACCATGTCACCAACACCCTTACAGACCCCTTCGGCAAACCTGAAAAAGGCCATTAAATGGCTTGGAGAAATAATGCAGCAACATCCGGAAAAACAACGGGACAAGGTTATACAGGAGGCCGAGTTACGCTTTGATCTCACCCCGGCTGAATGTGAATTTGTCAATGCCAATTTCAAGGAAATCGCCACCGGCCACTGTTGCAGTTGACAACAAGGTTCCTGCCCTTCTGATTATTTTTCGCGCCACACGGGCAGGGTGATGACAACTTCCGTGCCCTGGCCGGGGACACTGTGCAGTTTGATGGTGCCGCCATGTTCATTGATCACCTTCTGGGACAGGGCAAGACCAATACCGGTCCCACCGTTCTTGGTCGTGAAATAGGGGAAAAACGCCTGATTGAGGACCTCTTTCTCCATGCCAGGGCCAGTGTCCGTCACCGAGATGACAACCGTGTTCTCCCCGCAGTTGTTCCAGGCCCGCACTATCAGCTCGCCACCCTCATCCATGGCCTGCACCCCGTTAAGCAGGATATTGACAAAAACCTGGTTGAGCCGGTCCTGGTCAGCGGCAACGGGAAGCAGATCATCGTCCGCCTCCAGAGTAAAACTGATCCCGTCACTATCCTTGTCAGCGGCCAACAGCCGAATCTGCCGCTCAAGGAGTTTGCCCACATCTACCCTGGCAAGCTCCAGCGGCGCCGGTCTGGCAAAACTGAGCAACTCGGAAATCGTCCTGTTGATCCGCTCCACCTCCTGGATCAACAGGGTGGCTGTTTCATGTTCATTGCTCGCCGGCGAAAACTTTCTCTGTAGCAGCAGGGCAAGCCCCTTGACAGAGCTTAGGGGATTGCGCACCTCGTGGGCCACGCCCGCCGCCATTCTGCCGACAGCGGCAAGGCGTTCGGTCTCCCGCATCTCCTTTTCAAGGTTTTTCAAGGCTGTCATGTTGGAGATCAACAGCACCTGTCCCTCTGGTTCCTCCTCGCCATCGGTAATGGTCAGGTGATGACAACTCAGCACCATCTCCTCGTCATTGCGGATAAGGTGGACCTCGCATCCCCCCTGCTCTTCCTCGATTTTTTCACACTGGTCACCGTGATGAAAAAATTTTGCCAGCTCGGACGGAAGCACATCTTCCGGCTTTTTTCCGATCACCTGGTCGGCCGGCCGCTCAAGAAGCAGACCAATGGCATTGTTCCAGGTTGTAATCCTGCCCAGGGTATTGGTGGCGATAATCCCCACTGGCAGTCTGGAAATCAACAGGCTGGTAAAGGCCTTGATTTCATGGAGCGCCTTCCTTGACACCCGGTACCCCTGGACCGCAGCCAAGGAAAGCCAGCCGCCGATCCCGACCAGCAGCATAGCCAGGGAGAGCATCAGAATCTGGAAACGCATTCTCCCCAGGGCATGATCATAACTCTTCATATCCAGGGCAATGACCATATAGTATTCGTCGGCGCTGGTATTGCCACCGAGAATACTGCCAAAGGCAAAGGGCACGCTGAAGCGTTTATGCAGCTCCTGCATGGACAGGGGAATGCCGGGCAGAATCGGCTGAAAGGGGATATACGATCGGATCACCTCAAGAAAACGTCCTTTTTCCCGTTGCGGAACCACCGTATACATGTAATGGCCCTGCCGGGTTCTTTCCAAAAGGTCTCCTGGCAACTGCAGAGGGAATATTTTCCCGCGCATCCCTTGCCTGCTGTGGGCAAAGATCTTTCCCCTGGAGTTGATAACAGCGATAAAGACAAGATCCGGATCATCACTGAGATGGTTGATGATCCGTTGGACATGGTCCTGCCAGGGGTCAGGCCTCCAGATGCCCCGCTGCAGGTCCGAGAGGTAGGACGCCTTGGCCCCGGACCGGATAAACCGGTTCAAAGTTGCCGCCTTTTGCAGCATGGCATTGGTCATCAACCGTTTTTCCCTGCTGATATTGGACACGGCAAAGGTAACGACGATCAGCACCAGCAGTCCGGTTGCAGCAGCAAGCAGCCAGGGGGAAACGTAAATAAACTTGGGGCGGGCCAGCCATTTCATGGGTTGTATCGGTTTGCAGAGGACAAAGCGCTTGTATAAAAAAAATTTTGTTTAATTAGCCACGTTCCCCACCTGAAAGCAAGGTCAAACCCGGAAAACCCTTATCGGGGAAAAAAAGGGTCAACAGCTTCCTGTCATCCCGCTACATCATATTCTCAGGGTCCACATCTATTGTCATCCGGACCTGTCTGGAACAGAGGGATGATCTTTCGGCAAGCACCCGGCCGCAGAGCTGGTGGACCGTTGCCGGAATAAAGGCCTTGATCAACATCTGATAGCGATACCGGTCCCGCAGCAGGGCCAGCGGCGCCGGGGCCGGCCCAAGGATTTCACCCTCTTTGCTCGCAAGCCGGTCCCGGCAAAATGCGGCAACCCGGCCAGCCGCCTCCAGAACCAGGTTTTCGACCGGACCGGAAAACCGGAAGTTGATCAGACGGGAAAAGGGCGGATAGCCAAGCTCATGGCGGCCCGCGATCTCCTGGCCGTAAAATCCCCTGTAATCATGCTCCCTGGCAAAGGAGACAACATAATGGCCGGGCTGGTGGGTCTGAATAATGACCCGGCCGCTCCGCTGCCCCCGTCCTGCCCTACCGGTCACTTGGGAGAGCAGGGAAAAGGTGCGCTCGGCTGCCTTGTAATCAGGCATGTTCAGACCGGAATCCGCCCACACCACCCCAACCAGGGTCACATGGGGAAAATGCAGCCCCTTGGCTATCATCTGGGTCCCGACCAGAATATCGATATCCCGGCTGCGTACCCTGTCCAGCAGGGCAAGATACTCTTTTCTGGTGGTGGCGGTGTCGCTGTCCAGCCGGGCAATCCTTGCCTGGGGCAGTATCTGGCCCACCTCGTTTTCAACCCGCTCGGAACCAAGGCCCAGCGGAACTATTTTTCCTGTTCCGCAGCCGGGACAGAGAATATTGGTCGGCAGTGTATAGCCGCAATAATGACAGACCAGTTGCCCTGCTCCCCGGTGCAAGGTCATGGAAACCCGGCAATGACGGCATATTATCACATGGCCGCAGTCTCGGCACAACATAAAGGCGGCATAGCCGCGCCGGTTGACAAAGAGCAGGCTCTGCTCACCCCGGGCCAGGTTATCTTTAAGGGCCTGGGCCAGCTGGTCGGAGAAAAAAAGGTCCTGGCGTGATCTTTTCACTGCCCTCAAATCCACGATTTCCACATCGGGCATCTGTTGGTCCGCGACCCTCTTTTTCATGGTCAGCAGGCGATACCTACCGGTGTCGGCATGATAGAAACTGGTCAGAGAAGGCGTGGCCGAACCAAGCACAACCGGACAGCCGGAAAATTTTGCCCGCAGAACGGCCAGGTCACGGCCATTGTAACAAAGGCCACTATCCTGTTTGTAGGATGATTCATGCTCCTCATCAACAATGATCAGGCCGATAGAGGACAGGGGCGCAAACACCGCTGATCGGGCGCCGATAACCACCCGCGCCCGGCCGGAGAGGATGCGCTGCCATTCATCAAGTCGCTGCCCGGAAGTCAGGCCGCTGTGGAGCACGGCCAGGGTATCGCCGAAACGGGAATAGAAATGGGCCTCAAGCTGGGAGGACAGGGCAATCTCCGGCACCAGCACCAGCACCGTTTTCTGCAGGGCCAGGGCCTGTTGAGCCGCCTGCAGGTAGACTTCGGTCTTGCCACAGCCGGTGACGCCAAAGAGGAGAAAACGGGCAAAGGTTCCAGCCTCGACCGCGGGCAGAATCTTCGATAATACCGCTTCCTGTTCATCGGTCAGGGCGCTGGGGTGCTCCATGGGCGGGGGCTGTTCGCCAAAGGGATCACGATAGAGACGGCGCTTCTCTTCGCTTAAAATCCCGGCGACAAGCGGCCTTTTCATGATCCTGCCCGCATTGCCATAGGCGCGTACCAGGTCCCGTTTGCTCACGGGCCGGCCGCCGCCGGCAAGATAGATTTTCAAAAAACGGGTCAACAGGGTCTGTTCCGCCCTGCCCGGTGCCAGGTCCAGTTTCCTGGTCAGGTGCGCATACACATCCTCGGCGTTCCGACCCTCACAGGAGCTGAAGATGGTTTCAACCTCCGGGGTCAACACAATGACCTTTTCCAGCCTGGCCTGATTTTTTCCCCGGATCAGCACATCTTCAATGACCAGCAACCCCTGCCCTTCCCATTTTTTCAGCTGTCTTTGCAGGGCAGGCTTGCGCCAGAGCCGTGCCGTCTTTGGAGCCGGCAGCCTGCCGGTGGCCAGCAGTTCCTGCATCCATCCGGTTTGGCCATATTGATCATCACCAGCAAGCAGTGATTTGTCATTTTTTCCCTGCCGGGTCAAACGAAGGACATGGCCGCTGGTGGCGGTGATGCCGCCGGGCAGGGCTGTGCGGATGACCTCGCCAACGGGATAATGGTAATAATCGGCTATCCAGCGGTACAGGGGAACCAGGCCGGGGGGAAAGAGGGGCTCTTGGTCAAGACAGTCAACAATGGGCCTGATAGTAATCGAATCCCTGCCTGGCGTTTTTTCCGGAGGATCAACGATACCAAGGATATAACCGGTGACCAGACGGCCACCAAGGGGAACCAGCACCCGCAGGCCGATCTGCAGGGGCTCTTCATGGTCAACCGGCTGTCCGTAAGTCAGGGGAGTTGCCAGGGGAGCGACAACGGCAACTTCATAACAGTGCATATATTGTTTGCGTTAACCGGCTGCCGTAGAGGTGCCGGCAACCGAGGCAGTCAGAGTCAAACGTCTTGGCAGGTTTTTTAATAATTTTGACCTAATATCAAGACAATACTATTATCAGGTTGTTTTTTT